>USJI01000070.1 GCA_900554975.1 uncultured Ruminococcus sp.
GGAAGGTCTTAAAGAGGTAAGACAGCTTCTGAGCGAAGAAAAAATTCCGGAAGCTGAAAAGCTTGCTTTTTCAAAGCTTCAGGGTGTAACTCCAAACAGCAGACATTATATGCCGCTTGGCAATCTTTATATAGATATGAAACTTCAGGGTGCGGCAAGAGAATATAAAAGAGGTCTTGACCTTGAAAATGCTCTTGCATTTACTGAGTTTATTTCCGGGGAAACTTCATATAAGCGTGAAGTTTTTGTTTCGGAACCTGACAGCGTTATGGTTGTTCATCTTAGTGCGGAAAACGGCACACTTGAATTTTCTGCTTACATTGACGGCAGAGATGATTATTATGATGATAACCGCCCGGTTAAGGATAATATTATTATGTATTCCGGAGGAACAGGCGGTAAAAATGGTATTTTCTTTGCGGCGGCACTTGCTGCTTCATCAACAGACGGCAAAGTGTATACACAGGGCGGAAAAATACATATAGAAAATGCAACTGATGTTATGCTTATACTTGCGGCAAGAAGCAGTTACTATACAGATGAAGCCTATGAAGATGCCGCTCTTATGGACGCCGAATATGCTCTTGAATGTACATATGATGAACTTCGTTACAGACATATCTGCGATTACGGTGAACTTTATGACAGGGTATCATTCTCGCTCAACGACAACAGCGAGGGCGGCTGTGAACTGCCGACAGATGAGCGTATTTTAAGAATGCGTGGAAATGATTTTGATGACAAGGAATGCGACCGCCATATCCATGATAACGGTCTTATGGTGCTTTACTTCAACTATGCAAGATATCTCATGATTTCCGGAAGCCGTCCCGGAACTCTTCCGCTTAACCTTCAGGGAATATGGAATCATGATATGCAGCCTTTGTGGGGAAGCAGATTTGTTGTTAATGTAAATACGCAGATGAATTACTGGTGTGCAGAAAGCTGTAATCTTTCAGAATGTCACCTTCCGCTTTTTGACCTGCTTGAAAAGGTGAGGGAGGACGGCAGAAAAACTGCAAAGGAAATGTACGGATGTTCGGGCTATGTCTGCCACCATAATACAGACCTCTGGGGGGATACTGCTCCGCAGGATCTCTGGATGCCTGCTACCATATGGCCTATGGGAGGTGCGTGGCTTGCACTTCATGTTTTTGAACATTATGAATACACTCAGGACAAGGATTTTCTTCGTGAAAAGTATTCGCTCATGCGTGAGGCGGCTGAGTTCTTTACAGATTATCTGATTGAAAACAAGGACGGAAAGCTTGTTACCTGTCCTTCCGTATCGCCTGAAAATACATACCTTACTGAAAGCGGAGTAAAGGGTTGTCTGTGTACAGGCCCTTCAATGGACAGCCAGATAATAGCAGTTCTTTTTGAAGATGTTATAAAGAGCAGTGAAATACTTGACACTGACCACGATTTTGCCGAAAAGCTTAAAGTTATGCTTGAAAAGCTCCCGAAGCCTGAAATAGGAAAATATGGTCAGATAAAGGAATGGGCAGTGGATTATGACGAAGTTGAAATTGGTCACAGACACATTTCACAGCTGTTTGCACTTTATCCGGCAGACCTTATAACACCTTATAAAACACCTAAGCTTTCAGATGCTGCAAGAGCTACGCTTATAAGAAGACTTATTCATGGCGGAGGTCATACGGGCTGGAGCAGAGCGTGGATAACAAATATGTGGGCAAGACTTTTCGACAGCAATATGGTGTATGAAAATCTTCAGAAGCTTATTGCATATTCCACACATCCGAATATGCTCAATAATCTTCCGCCTTTCCAGATTGATGCAAACTTCGGCGGAACTGCCGGAATGGTTGAGGCTCTCCTGCAAAGCCACAGCGGAGAGATAAATCTTCTTCCTGCTCTGCCTGAGGAATGGCAGTCCGGTGAAATAAAGGGACTTCGTGCAAAGGGCGGCTTTGAAGTTTCAATAAAATGGGAAAACGGAAAGCTTTCGACAGCTGAGATAAAATCACTCAGCGGAAATAAATGCGTTCTTCGCCCGAATACTGTTATAAGTATTTCATGCGACGGAGAAAATGTAAATTCATCACTTTCTGAGGGTATAATTTCTTTCGATACTGAAAAAGACCGTGTATACACGATAAGGAGTTAAAGTGAGATAAGAAAATGAAAAAGTTTAAAAAGGCAGTATTATTTCTCACAGCGGCAATAATGCTGACCGGCTGTGAGGATATTTCCCAGCTTCCGCTTGACAGGAGCGTCTATCCCTCTTACATAGGTGAAACGGAAAGCAATACGGAAGAAATGACTGAGGAAACTGTTGCCTATACGGAATATGTTGCGGAAGTTCCGGAAATGGAAAATACTGAAACTGAACTGAAAATAGAAGCTGAGGACTGTAAGCTTAACGGAAGTCTTTATGCGGATACCAAGAGAAAAGGTTATTCCGGAGAGGGCTATGTTACGGGATTTTATGGCGGTTCTGCGGATTATCTTGTAATCCCTGCACAGATACCGTCCGCACAGCATTATAATCTGACGGTCTGTGTGGCGGCTGATACAAAAGTAACCAATACCGTTTCTGTAAATGACAGCAATATAGGTTCGTTCGTTATAGAGGGCGACGACAAGAATTTTGTTCGTGTTACTTTTTACGGAGTTTATATGGACAAGGGCGAATCGCTTATACAGATAGATTCCGGCAAGGAAAATTTTGATATAGATTACATTGAAATAACGAATAACGAGGAAGTCTATGAAGACAACTTTGAAATAGATGCCGAACCGGTAACGCCGAAGGCTTCGTATGAAACAAAGAATCTTCTGCGGTATCTCAAGGAAAACTTCGGAAAAAGTATTATTACGGGACAGTATGCCTCAAACAGCGATAATACGGAGCTGGAGCTGATTCATCAGAAAACGGGACAGTATCCTGCGATAAGGTTCGGGGATATCGGCGGCTATTCAAAGGGAAAGCTTCCCGAAGAAAGCGAGATAAAAGCCGCAAAGGACTGGGCGGAAAAAGGCGGAATTGTCGGATTTATGTGGTACTGGAATTCTCCGGGAGAGAATTCATCAGTATATGCCAGTGAAACAAAGTTCAGACTCAGCAGTGCCGTTACAAAAGAGGATATTTCCCAGCTTGGAATTTCGGAACTGAATAATCTGTACAAACAGGGAAGGATAACAAAGGAATGTCTGACGCTTGTTGAAAATATTGACGCTGTTGCATCTGCATTTTCACGACTTGCTGAAGATGGCATACCGGTTTTGTGGCGGCCTTTGCAGGAGGCAGGCGGCGGCTGGTACTGGTGGGGTGCAGATGGTGCAGAAGCGTATAAGTGGCTTTACAACCTGATGTATGACCGCATGACGCAGTATCATGGGCTTGACAACCTCATATGGATATGGAACGGTCAGAGCGAGGATTATCTTGTTGACAGCGACAGATATGATATAGCGGCGATAGATGTATATCTTGGTCCGAATGTTGAATACGGAAGCCGTTCGGAACAGTATCAGTGGCTGAAAAAAGTTACGGAAAACGGAAAGATGCTGTCTCTTGGTGAATGCAGTTCTGTTCCCGGAATTGATGAAATGGTGAGGGATAATTCCATATGGTCATTTTTTGGCTTGTGGTATGGTGATTATCTTGGCAGTGTTTCAGGTAATGTAACTGATGTATATACAAGCGAAGATGATCTTGTAAAAATGTATAATGCCGAAATATCTGTAACGCTTGACAGCTATGCGGGTGTTTACGGACACAGGAACTGAAAATAATACTGGATTTTTATTGCACTATATGTTATAATAGCATATAGTGCAATATTATTTAACTTAAAGGAGAAGGAATTATATGTTTGTGACAATGGTTTTCAGTCTTATCTCAATTGCCGCAATTGTTGTTTCACTGATACTTTCAAAAACGTGCCGCATTATGGATAAAATCAGAAATGCTGTTATCTGCGGCGGATTTTTGTTTGCTTTCATAACTGTTGTATCAGCTGCTCTGGGCGGCGGTTCGGTTTCAATGGCTCTGGCTGTGACGGCGGCTGATGTCTTTATGGGACTTCCATGTATGATTTACGGAAAAACGGGAAACGGCAGATTGCGTAAGTTTACACAAAAAAACAGAAAATGGCTGAGTGCTGTATTTGTTTCAGTTGCTGTGGTACTTCTCTGTGAAGTATTTGTCTGCAATTTCGGGGCATTCAGACTTGTTACGCCTTCATCACCGGGACAGATGGAAATGTCCGTTTCACAGGCGGCAGTAAACGGCGGAACAATCAACGGTGATACATTAACAGTGAATTCAGGCGAAAGTGCTTCAATAGAGTTTAAAAACGTCGGACGTGAAGTGGCAACCATTTATGTTGATGTATCTTCATCAGATTCACCTTCGGGAACGGTTGACATTGCATATTCTGATGACACCAGCGCCGCATACCGCCATGATGCACATCTGAACTACATAAACAATGATGAAAACAGCAAGTACATAATATGCAGCTTTTCGGGAAAGGTAAATGACCTTTGCTTTAACATAAGTGCAACTGATACTGTTACGGTAAAAAGCATCAGTATAAATAAGGATATACCATTTGATTTTTCATGGGTGAGATTTATAATAATACTCATCGCTGTTTTATTCCTTGTCACACTTGCATATCTTATCAGCATGAGAAAAGCTGTTGAAAAATCACTGGTGTTTAAGATTGCAACTGCGGTTGTTACTGCCGGATTTGTCTTTGTGGCGGGGGGTTGTTTGGTTTGTCGTTTGGGGGATTCCATAGTACTTCTGCTTGTCCGTGGTGATATGGTTTATGATTTGTTTAAGAATCCTGATACAAACCAGATGAACAAGGAAATTGTTGACTCGTTTGAGGCAGGACAGGTAAGTATGCTTGAAACGCCAAGCGATGAAATGCTGGCTCTGGAAAATCCTTACGACCTGTCACAGCGTTCTGAGGCAGGGGTTTCGTACCCATGGGATCATCTTTTCTATGACGGAAAGTATTATTCCTACTATGGAATAGGAACAGTTCTGACATTGTTTCTGCCATATCATCTGATAACGGGAAATTATTTCCCGTCGCTCTGGGCAACGTTTATTTACAGCATAGCAGGAATTATCTTTTTAAGTCTTTCGTACTATGTTTTCATAACAAGGCTTTTCCCTAAAATCTCCAAAGGTATTGCCATAAGCGGACTTGTAATAGTTCAGGCAACATCATTCGTGTGGTACTGCATCACAATCGGAAACTTCTACGAGCTTGCACAGGTCAGCGGATTTGCGTTCCTGACAGCGGGAATGTTCTTCCTTCTGCGTTCAGGCGTTGTCGGTGAAGGGAAAATATCACGTCCGAACATCTGTGTGGCAACAGTTCTTCTCTCCATTGCTGTGCTTTGCCGTGCAGTTCTTGCACTTTACTGTATAGTATCGCTTCTGTTTATATATGCCGGAGTCAGAAAGATAATTCGCACTTCATATGAGCATACATTCAGGGCAAATAAAAAGCCGGTAATAACATTCCTGCTTGCGGCACTTGTTCCGTTTGCAGTGATAGGTTCAGTTCAGATGATATATAATTATCTGAGATTCGGTTCTATACTTGATTTTGGTATCCAGTACAGTCTTACAATAAATGATTTTACAAGAAAACAGTTTCATATTCCACTTATGCTTATTGCTTTTTACAATTATCTGTTTACAGTACCGAAAGTTACAACTTCATTCCCGTTTGTGACAAGCAATTATGATTCGCTTTCCGTTAACGGATATTATTTCCTTGCAGGTTTTAGTTCAGCAGGAATTATTTATCGTGCATTTCCTGTATTGGGATATGTTTTCGGAAAACGTGCATATAAAAACGGTGGCAAGAACAGGCTTCTTTCTGCATTCATTATAATTTTCGGCTGTATAATAGTTCCATGCATACAGATATTTCTGGTGTGGAGTAACGGTTACACGCCAAGATATGCTGTTGACTTTGCATGGCAGATGCTGTTCGGTGCATTTGCTGTATGGTTTGTGATACATGAACATACATCAGCTCCGGTAAAGAAAATCATGTACATTATTTTTGCAGTTTCCGCTGTAATATCGGTTATAATCAATTTTGCACTGGTTTATGAATTTGTCATGGATTACGGAAATACACTGAATGGAATTCCACTTGAAATCAAGGAAAAAATGCTTTCTTTCGGCAGACTTTTTGAATTCTGGAATATTATATAACATACTTTTAAATTATTAAGGGACGCCTTAGTGGCGTCCCTTTCCTTTTATGATGAATGTACACAACAGGTATACTGTTCCTCCCGCACAGACGGCAAGAGGCAGAGCATAAAGATTTTTAAGCGGAATATGCGGATAGACAAGCCATGCGGTTACTGCACAGAAAGTTCCCGAAAACAGCGACGGAAGCAGTGTTCGGAAAGG
>USJI01000071.1 GCA_900554975.1 uncultured Ruminococcus sp.
CCTCAGGTACTTCATCAAAATCATTAAGCCTTGATTTAAGCCACCGGAATGTTTCAAGAATGCATATTTTATAAACATCTTCCGGAATATATTTATGTGAATTTGTAAATGCATGAAACTGATATGTAGGGTAACTTTTTATCCTCTTTATTTTTGTTGTTTTATATGGCATTTTTCTCATCTCCGGATATGGTGATATTTAATATCTGCTTTTTATAAATTATAGCACATTACTGTAAAATAATCAAGACTTTCAATTTTGTTTGATTAACACTATTATAAAATTTATATACTCCGATCTATTGCTGTACAAAAATATATTTTCTTTTGCTTTTTATTTTCCTGCAAGCCGTATCATAATCATCTCATCAGGTTTTACATCGGAAATATTGCATTCTGTATGCCTTCTGAGATAAGCTTTTAATCCAAGAGCGGTAAGTGTATGATTAATGTTGCAGGTTAGTTCATATGTTCTCTTCTTATAGCCGAAATCTTTCAGCAAATTTCTCAGTTTCATTTTCCGGCAGGTAATACCGGAATACATAAGCTGAAGCCATATGAATTTGAAATATTCACCAAAACAGTCCTCTTCATCATATGAATACAATTCTTTGGCACTAGCCGTTTCCTGAAGAATTCGTTCAGCTAATCTGCAATATCCTGTGGTGTAAGTTGATACTTCACTATCATAATCAGTTATCGCTCTTTCGCATATTGCAGGTTCTGCAAAGTATCTGTAAATTTTCCGGTACAGTCAGACCTCCCTTTGCCATAGGAACAATATGGTCAACCTGTAGATATGTACGCGTAGGAAATGTTTCTCCGCATTCAGCGCAGACATACTCCCCGTTTTCATTTTTTGCAGCTTCATATGCATTTTCTTTGAGTGTCAGCCCGATCTTAGGATATTTCTCAATAATTTTCTGTAATGGAAGCTTCTCAAGATTACGAAGTTCCGCCTCACTCTGCGGTTCAGCCACAGCAATTTCAATATCGCCGTCAAGCTTGTCCATTTCAAGGTCAATAAGTCTTTTAAAGAAATATAAATTTGAATAATAAACAGGAATCAGACTTCCCTCTTCGTCCCATAGTTTCTGAATATATTCATTCTTTTCACTGCGACGCATATCTTCATCATAAATCTTTTTAGCTATTTCGGATACATCAAGTTTTTTCCTGTCCATTTCATCAATTGTAACAAAAAGCGGTTCTACGGCTTTCTGTGCATAAAATTTCAGCAGATATTCAATATCATTGCGGTTGCAGGAAGGAATCATGTTTTCATCAAAATAATCATGGAAACAATGTTCTGTCATATCCTCAAGAGTACCTTCCGGAATATCTTCCCCATCAATTCCATAATAATCCATTATATTCGGAAGATCTTTAATCAGATTCTGATAAGCTTCCTGTGTACTATTGTATACAAGAATCTGATAATTGCAGTCAAATAAATGCAGCATATACATTCCAACCGGAATTCTCTCAATAGCAAGTATACAGTCCAGATCAGAAGAATTTACCGCAGAATCTGCCATAAGTGCAAATTCTTCAATTTTTGAAATTGCAATCAAACGGATATTATGTTCTCTTTTTTCATAAGAATTTTCCTTATCATAATATTCTGCATCTGTAAGCGATTCCGGATTCACCCATGCAATTTTATCATTCCAGTTGTCAATAAAAGTAACAATATATGCTTCTTTTGTACCGCCGGCTTTAAGACCACGAAGTGCTCTTCCGACCATCTGAGTCATAAGTGTTGTTGAAACGGTCGGACGTGTGAGAAATACGGTATGCGTTTTCGGCAAATCAGTACCCTCTGTAAGAATATTGACATTAATAAGAACCTGTATTTCACCATTGCGGTACTTTTCAATTTTACGTTCATTATCTTCGTTTGAAATAGTGATACCAGTTATCATATCACGAACAGAAGAAATAATAAAGTCTGATTTTATTCCATATGCTCTTCCCTTTTCATTGAAAAGTGCATTCAATGCAATTGCATGGTTCTGATTCAGTGCAAATACAATTGTCGGACCATATTTTTCATAATTGTTCATATATTCGTCTACAATAAGTCTGTTACGTTCCTTATTGTCTGCAATTTCTTTAGCGATATCATCAGGCAATATATCCAGATTTTCTATATTTTTAAGTGCCTTAGCTCCTAAATGTTCGGCAAATTCTATATTTGTACCACACTGTTCAAAAATTGGTGCTGCAAGTATTCCTTTTTTAATAAGAGCATTAAGGTCGGTTTTATAAACAATATCATCTGTAAAAATCTGCTTCAACGCACCCTTTTCATCTTCTGATGTACGGAACGGAGTTGCTGTAAGACCAAGCATTTTCATAGTTTTAGCATGCTGTTCAACATAACTTATAATCTTTTTATAAGATTTTGCAACTGCATGATGGGCCTCATCTATAACAAGGTAAATATCTTCACCATTCAGCCAGTCGTTAAGCTTGTCAAGGCTGCGAACAATACTGTCTTTGCTTGCAATAACTATATTATCCGTTTCTTTTATATGTACAGGTTTGTCATGCATACCGGAAATAATGCGGTAACTGAATACTGTATGATTTACCATACTATCTGTATATGCATTTTTTGCAAATGCTTCTGCCGCCTGTTCCAGAAGAAGATGACGGTGAGCTATCCAGAGAACCTTCTTACCCTGATCAATTACATTTTTCAAAAGCCATTGAACTGCTGTTAATGTTTTTCCTCCACCTGTCGGTAAAACTAACAAGGTACGGAATTCTTTCTTTTTATCTATTGTATCCAGCTTTTTTAATGCATCTCCCTGATGCTCATAAAGCTGTTTGGGATTATTCCCATATGCCGGTGTTATTTTCTGCGCGTTAATGTTTTCAACCATAATAGCCATATTTTTCACCTCAGATTTAGTTTTATAAAGTGATAAACACTTAATTTAACCTGTGAGGAAGAGTGAGGAAACCTCACAGGCTATATAAATGCTCATCATAAAAATAATTTTATGTGATTATTGCATTTTCCTTGGTAACATTACAAGTATACCATATCAGGTATACTATAAACAGTACAATGATTATTCTTCAATATCAGTATACATTTCTGCTGTTTCCAAAGAAAGATTTTTTAATTCATCAGCAACCCACTGTGGCGAAAGGATCAAAGCACCTGAACCGAATCCTATAATCCATGAAAGAAAAGTCGGACTTACTGCTGCTTTAAAAGTTGCCTGAAAGCATTCTGCATCTTCCGTCTCATGTAAAATCACATTGTCACCAAATCGATCAAGTATAATATTCAGGTATGATACATGAAATAAAGCTGTGATCTGCTCGATCTTACCGTCAAACATGAAAAACATCGGCTTTACATACTCTGCTGCATTAAATCGTTCGTCAGGAATGCTTATTTTTTCAGAGCTGATATTAATATCAGTCATCTTGTCCACACGATAATGAACATAATCCTCATACTTATTATTATAAGTTATCAGATAGTAATTTTCATTGTCAAAGGTCAGCGCAAGAGGATCAGCAGAATACAACTCGCCATTCTTGCGAAAAACTTTTTCTCTTTTTATATTATAATCAAAGTATCGAAACGTGATCCTGCGATTTGCTGAAATAGCATTATGCAGCGTATCTACGTTGTATAAAATACTTTCGTTTATGCTTTTTATACGGTCATAAATATATATTTGTCCTGAAAAGCTCTGTGCTTGTGGTTTGCTTGCGAGCTGTTTCAGTCTTTTTATGATAGATTCACTTTTCTTTTTGGTAATAAATCTGGAGGACTGTATGCTGTCAATGAGAATTTTAAGTTCAGATGTTTCAAAAAGCCTTGAACCTAAAAAATATTCGCAAGTCTTACTTTTTCTCATAACAATATCTATTCCGAAATCTTGCAGAATGCGGATATCATCGTAGATAGAACGCCTTGCCGCAGAAATTCCATTCTGATTCAGTTTTGCAATTATTTCATTCACTGTTAATGTGTGCTCCTCATCGGTTTCTTCGTAAAAAAACTTCAGAATATATAATAATTTTTGTTTCTGATTCTCTGATTTTGGCATAATATTCTGCTTCCTGTTCTGTTTAATTCATTAAATTAGTTATCTTCCATTTTGTTTATTCATTTATAATTATACTATATTATCAGGAAATGTCAAGTATGTGACAATTTAATTACTATGATTTCTTATTTAATATACTCTATGTATGTCAAATCCTGCTTGCATTCCGTACCTATTATCCCCTGAAATCAATTGATACTGATAACGACGGGCTTCTTTCACCAGACGAAATAGCAGATGCAACATATATTGATGTTTGCAATAAGGAAATTTCAAACTTAAAGGAATGCGGAGATTATACGCTTATTGAAGATACTGACTATACGCTTTCATATGAAAATAATGTTAATGCAGGCAAAGCAAAGGTTATTATTACTGCTAAGGGTGATTTTTACGCAGGCGAAGTTGAGATTGAATTTACGATTAATAAGGCAGAGCCGACAGTGAATCCAACAATTGACGATGCAGATTATACAGACGGCGATGATTTACCGGAAATTAAGCTTGCCGAGAATGATACGCTCGGAAAAATAGAGTGGGTATCAAAGATTGCAAAACTGGTGGATGGAAAAATATCCTCGACTGGGAATTCACTCCGGACGATGAAAATTACAATGCTGTTACCAGAACAATGATAGTTAATGCGAAGGCTACGGCAACTCAGCCGACAACTGCAAACATCACTAGCACAACAGCAAATTCGACTACTAAACCAACAACTACAAATACTACAGGTACAACAGCATCATCAACATCAGTTTCCACCACACCTTCTGTGACAACACCGCAGGTGACAGCGATACCAAGCGATGCCGACGGCGACAGAAAGATAAGCGTCAGGGACTGTGCGTTCATCGCAAAAATGTTGGCAAGTGGAAAAGGAAAGGATATTCCTATGGCGACAGATTTTAACGGTGACGGAAAAGTCGATGTAAGAGATGCGGCGGCGATTGCGAGGTATCTGGCGAAAAATCACAAAAACTAAATTTTAAAATTCAAAGAGACGGGCAAATTGTCCGACTCTTTTTTACTTGTTCGGAAAACCGATTGATTTCAGTTTTGAAATGTGATATACTATAATAAAAAGAGTGCGTGGTGAACAAAATGGGAATACTACTTAATCCGGATAATATTGATTTTAAAAAAGCACTGAATTCTGAAATATACATTGACAAGACAGAATTGATGTTGTATACAAATAAAGTCATCAACACTGAGCAGCAATACATCTGCGTAAGCCGTCCAAGACGTTTCGGAAAATCAATGGCAGCAAATATGCTGGTTGCATACTACAGTCGTGGCTGTGATTCAAAGGAAATGTTCAGTAAATATAAGATTGCTAAGGCTGATTCATTTGAAAAACATCTTAATAAATACAACGTAATTCATATCAATATGGTGGATTTTCTGTCACACGGAAATACTATTACAGAAGTAATAAATTATCTTGAACGCAGACTTATTCATGAACTCAAACGTGAATATGGTGATGTTGATTGCTTTGACTGGAATAACCTGATTTCGGTTTTAGAAGATATTTTTGCTGAGAAAAAATTGCCATTCGTATTCATTATAGACGAATGGGACTGTATTTTCCGCAGGCATAAGCAAGACAGCAATTCGCAGACTGCCTATCTTAATTTCCTTCGTGATTTGCTGAAAAACAAAAGTTATATTGCCCTTGCATACATGACGGGAATTCTACCGATAAAGAAGTACGGCGAACATTCTGCGATAAACGTTTTCTATGAGTACTCTATGACCGATGCAAAGCCGATTTCTGAATTTACAGGTTTTACAGAAAATGAAGTGAAATTTCTTTGCCAAAAGTATGATAAACCATTTGAACAGATGAAACGCTGGTACGATGGGTACTGTCTGGATGGCATTTCAATATACAATCCTAAATCTGTTGTGGAATCTATTTTAAGAGACAATTTTGGAAACTACTGGACTAAAACTGAAACATATGAGGCTTTGAAAGTTTATATTCAGACTAACTTTGACGGACTGCGAGATAAAGTAATCAAACTGATCGCCGGAGAAAAAGTGCCAATAAATACCAACAAGTTCCAGAATGATATGACGACTTTTTATAGTGCTGACGATATACTGACCTTGCTTGTGCATCTTGGATATCTGACGTATAATGACAATCTGGCGTGGATTCCGAACAGTGAAGTGGCTCAGGAATTTATCAATTCTATCGAGGACGGCGGCTGGGAAGCAGTTATGCGTTCTATCAGGGCATCTGATGAACTTCTCAAAGCAACGCTTGCCTGCGATGAGGAAAAAG
>USJI01000072.1 GCA_900554975.1 uncultured Ruminococcus sp.
TGGCAGGTAATACTTTTTCTGATCCTCAGTTTATCAAAAATGAAGATGCTTCCGAACTGGAACGCTTCGACTATATTGTTGCGAATCCCCCTTTTTCTCTTAAAAACTGGTCAGATGGTTTGAAGGAGTATGGAAGGTTCTCAGGTTATGGAGATAGACCACCTGAGAAAAACGGCGACTATGCCTGGTTGATGCACATATTAAAAACACTGAAATCTACGGGTAAAGCTGCTGTCATTCTCCCTCATGGTGTTCTGTTCCGTGGAAATGCCGAAGGTACTATTCGTCAGGCTATCGTTGATAAGGGCTGGATCAAAGGCATAATCAGTCTGCCGCCTAACCTGTTTTACGGTACGGGAATACCTGCTTGTATTATTATAATCGATAAAGAGGGTGCTGAAAACCGTTCCGGAATCTTTATGATAGATGCAGGCAAGGGATTTGTAAAGGACGGAAACAAGAACAGACTGCGTGAACAGGATATCTATCGTATTGTCACTACATTCAATGAGCAGATTACAGATGATCCTAAATATGCTCGCTTTGTTCCCAATAAGGAGATCAAAGAGAAGAATGGCTATAACCTGAATATTTCCCGTTACATAGATTCTTCCGAGCCTGAGGATATTCAGGATATTTATGCTCATATTCACGGCGGTATCCCTGCTGTGGATATAGATGCACTGAGTAAATACTGGGATGCATTCCCGACGCTGAAAGAAGAGTTGCTCAGTTCGCTTAGTGATAGCTATTATAAGCTGAATGTGGAAGAAAGCGACATTCGCAGAACGATATATGCTAATGATGAATTCTCGGCATACGGAGAACTTATCGACAAGGCATTTACAGGCTGGAAATCTTTTGCAGATACAAAGCTGAAAAAACTTGATAGCTCCGTTTCTGCCAAAACTCTCATATCCGAGTTGGCAGAGAATATAATGAAAGCATTTGAAGATATCTTGCTTATCAACAAGTATGATATTTACCAGATACTTCTTGCATACTGGAACGAAGTGCTTAACGATGATGTTTCTTTGATAATCTCGGATGATAAGGGCTATGAAATTGCAAGAGAGACCGAGAACATCATGAAGGAGACAAAGAAAACCGATGCCGACGGCAACCCTGAGTTAAAGGTTGCAGGCTGGGAAGGCAAGCTTATTCCGAAGGAAATAGTTATCTCAGAGCTATTCCCCGAGGAGAAAAAGGCGATAGATGACCTTATGGATATCGTCGCAGAGACCGATTCAAGACTCATGGCAATGATCGAGGAATCGGCAGAAGACTCGGCATTATCAGAACTTGCAGAGGGTGGAAAAGTCAAGAGCAAGGACATTCAGGAGAAAATCGACAAGATCATGGAAAATGTCCATACTCCGCTTATTGACAGCCTTGTAACGCTTCTGAATCTTCTTCCGTCAATGAAAAAGAAGGAATATACACAGTATATCGACAAGCACGCTGAACTGAAAGTTGCGTATACCGATAAAGGAATTGTAACAAAAGCATCCATAAATAATGCTTTAAGTGCAGCCCGTGCAGAAGCGCCTGCACCTGCTGCATACGCCGATGACTATGAAGAGTTAAAGAAAGCGTTTGAGCTTGCACAAAGGTCTGAGGAATCGACTAAGCTTATAAAAGAAATGGATAAGGCGCTTGATGAAAAGGCTCGTGAGAGATATGCATCACTTACCGATGATGAGATCATGGAACTGCTTGTCAACAAGAAGTGGTACTATGCCATAGGCAAGGGAATTATTGATCTGTACACAGCGATCTCTCATAAGCTTGCTGACCGTATTATTGAGCTTTCAAAGCGCTATGAAGAAACACTGCCGGATCTTATCAAGCAGGCAGCGGAGTATGAAGCAATAGTAAAAGAACAGCTTGGAAGGATGGGCTTCACATGGGACAAAGAATGAAACATACAGATATCGGTGATATACCTGCGGATTGGAAACTTCAGACATTTGAGGAAACCTTTCGTGTGCTGTCGAATAACACATTATCGCGCGAGAATCTCAACAATAAGGGCGGTGCTGTGAGAAATATACATTATGGCGATATACTAACAAAGTTCCCTGAGGTTTTGAATTGCAATGAGGAAGATATCCCGTATTTGAATGATCTTTCCCTTATCACTGCCAATACGCAGCTCTTACAGGACGGAGATGTTGTTATAGCTGATACAGCCGAAGATGATACCGTCGGTAAAACAATAGAAGTACAGAATCTCGGAAACGGAAAGCTTGTTGCAGGACTGCATACGATTCCGTGTAGAGTGAAGAAAGGCGATTTTGCTCCCGGTTGGCTTGGATATTATATGAACTCCTATATATACCACGACCAGATCATTCCGTTTATTACTGGTATCAAAGTATCCTCTATCTCAAAAACAGCAATAGCTGAAACTATTATTCTTGTTCCGCCTGTTGAGGAGCAGGAACGCATAGTTGAAACACTCTCTCAGCTTGATTCACTAATAAAACAAGAAACGAGCGTATCAGAAAAACTAAACAATGTTAAATCCAGTTGCTTATCAAAAATATTTCCGAAAGACGATGAAAAGAAACCAGAAATGCGTTTCCCTGAATTCACTGATACTTGGGAACAGCGTAAGTTGGGAGCAGTAGCAAAATATCGCAATGGAAAAGCACATGAAAATGAAATAGAGGACGATGGTGAATACATCGTTGTTAATTCAAAATTTGTATCAACTAATGGAGAGGTAAGAAAATTTTCTAATGTCCAGAACGAGCCTCTATATGAAAATGAAATAGCATTTGTATTGAGTGATGTTCCAAATGGAAGGGCAATTGCCAGAACATTTTTAATCGATAAATCAGGGAAATATACACTTAATCAGAGAATTGCAGGTATAACTCCACATGAGGATACGGATCCATATTATCTATATATTAAGATGAATCGAAATGCATATTTTCTCAAATTTGATGATGGAAATAAACAAACTAATTTATCTATAAAGGATGTTTTGAATTATGAGGATATGTATCCAAGTTATAAGGAACAACAGAAAATCGGAATCTATTTCCGTAACCTCGACAACCTTATCACCCTTCATCAGCGTAAGTGTGATAAATATAAAAGCATAAAAGCAGGATTGATCAGAAAACTTTTTCCATGAAATAACAAACACATTAAGGAGGAATGTACGTATGAGTATCGGTGATACCGAGAGAACAACGCAAAATCGTGTAATTGATTTCTTTAAGAACAGAAATATCCTCGATTATAAATATATAGGCAACCTGAAAGACAGAGCAAATAAAAATATCCGAGAAGACCGACTTCGTGCGTACCTTCACCTTAGCGGTTATAGTGAAAGGCTGATAGACGGTGCTGTTTCCGAACTTATAAAGGCTGCTGATGATATGACACATGGGCTTTATGATGCTAACCATAAGGTCTATACGCTGCTGAAATACGGTGCCAAGGTCAAGGAAACTCCCGAAAGCTCCCCAAAGACGGTTTACTTCATTGATGTTGATAACCCTACAAATAATGATTTTGCCATAGCCGAGGAAGTAACGGTTATTGACCGTCAGGAGAAAAGACCTGACCTTGTTATTTATGTCAACGGCATCGCTATGGCAGTTATAGAACTTAAAAAGAGCAGTGTGTCCGTTTCAAACGGTATCAGGCAAAACCTTACCAATCAGAAGGACGGCTTTATTGCATCGTTCTTTACCACAGTGCAGTTTTGTATGGCAGGCAATGAAATAGAAGGTCTGCGTTACGGCACTATTCTGACAGGCGAAAAATACTATATGGAATGGAAGCCTGACGGATTCCATGAAAACGAAGACGAGCGTGATCCTGAAGATGCACGTATTATGGAATACTGCAATCATATAGATAATCTTCTGCTTCAGCAGCTGTATCAGATGTTCGATAAGAAACGCTTTATTGACCTCATTGAGAATTTTGTAGTTTTCGATAAGGGCATTAAGAAGGTATGCCGTTATAATCAGTATTTCGGTATAAAACGTACTCAGAACAGATTAGCAAAACAGCGTGGCGGTATTCTATGGCATACTCAGGGCAGCGGTAAAACGCTGACAATGGTATGGCTGTCAAAATGGATCCTTGCAAATTGTAAAGAAGAAAATCCTCGTGTGCTTATCGTCACCGACCGTGATGAGCTGGATGAGCAGATCGAGAAGACATACATTGGCGTTGATGAAAAGATCACCAGAACCAAGAGCTGTGATGATCTGCTCCGTAAGTTGAATTCCTATGACAGTTCACTCTTATGTTCATTGGTGCATAAATTTGGTCGCCGTGGCGGAGAAGCTACTGAATCCGATTATGACAAGTATATTGACGAGTTGAAGAAGTCGCTCCCTGCTGACTTTAAGGCGAAAGGAAAAATCTTTGTCTTTGTTGATGAGTGTCACAGAACGCAGTCGGGCAAGCTTCATGCTGCAATGCAGGCAATCATGCCGGATGCGATATTCATCGGTTTTACAGGAACACCGCTCCTGAAAAAGGATAAGAAGACAAGTATAGAGGTGTTCGGCACTTATATTCATACCTATAAGTATAACGAAGCAGTGCGTGACGGTGTTGTACTTGATCTGAGATATGAATACAGAGATATCCCACAGGAGCTCAGCGCACATGACAGAGTTGACCAATGGTTTGACGTTAAAACACGTTCTCTTTCAAGCAGAGCTAAAGCAAAGCTGAAAGAGAAATGGGCAAGTATGCAGAAAATCTATAGTTCCCGTTCAAGGCTTGAACGTGTCGCTTGGGATATAATTCAGGATTTTGATTTGAAGCCACGCCTTATGGATGGCAACGGAAACGCAATTCTTGTCGCAGATTCGATCTATACTGCTTGCAAGTATTATGAGATCTTCCAGCAGAGAGGTTTCAAAAAGTGTGCCATCATATCCTCTTACACTCCGCAAGCCGGTGATCTGAGAACTGATACTGTAAGTGCCGATGATGAAACTGAAACTTTTGAAAAATACGAGATATATCTCCGTATGTTAGGACTTGATCCTGATAATCTTCCGGAAAAACTTTCCATTCAGAAAAAGGTTGAGGATTTTGAAAAGGATGTCAAAGATAAATTTATCAACCAGCCTGCAAATATGAAACTGCTCATTGTGGTTGATAAGCTCCTCACAGGATTTGATGCTCCGCCGTGTACATACCTGTATATTGATAAGAGTATGCAGGATCACGGTTTGTTCCAAGCCATTTGCCGTGTTAACAGACTGGATGGTGATACAAAGGAATTTGGATATATTGTTGATTATAAGCAGCTTTTCGGAGATTTAAAGAATGCGATGGACACCTATACATCGGGTGCATTTGAAAACTATGATCCGGAAGATGTCGATGGACTTATCAAAGATAGAAGCGCTGAAGCAATCAAGCATTTCAATGAAGTGTACGATCAGTTGGAAGAACTATGCGAAGGCGTAGAAGCTCCAAAGGGTGATTTACAGTATATGCATTATTTCTGCGGAGAATCCGGCATGAGCGAAGAAACTGATGAGATCTATTCTCGTCTCAGAGAAAGGCTGTATAAGCTTGTAAGTGGTTTAGTTCGTGCATTTGCAGAAGCCAAGCCATACATGGTTGATATTTATACTGCCAAAGAAGTATCTGCATACGATGAAAAAGTAAAATTCTATGTTGAGCTGAAACAGACAATCGGAAATAAAAGCGGAGACTTCTTGGATTTTAAAGCTTATGAGCCGGATATGCGTAAATTGATCGACAACTATATTACAGCTTCAGATAGCGTTAAAATCGGTGAGTTCGGTGATCTAACACTGCTTGATTTCGTAGCAGAACAGGGAGAAACCATGACTGATGAAAATGCTCCCTCAGATAAAAAAGAAGGAGCAGCTGAAGCAATTGAAAATAATATTCGTCGTAAAATGGTAGAAAAAGTTGCGGTCAACCCTAAGTATTATGAAAAGATGTCAGCAATACTGGATGAGCTGATTCAAAAAAGAAAGCAAGGCGTTATCTCTTATAAGGAACTCCTTGAGGAACAAATAAAGCTTGCTAAAAATGTTGAACATCCGGAACAAAATGAAGACTATCCTGAAAGCATAAGAAAAAGTAAGGCTTTGCAAGCTCTATACGATAATACTGACGGTAATGAAGTATTAGCAATCAAACTCCATAATGCTGTTCTTAGCAGTAAAATGAGCGGATTCCGTGGTGATCCTATAAAAGAAAACAGAATAAAGAAAGCTTTATTCATTATTCTTAATGATGATTCTGAAGTCGAAAGATTATTTAAAATCATCAATAATAATTAAGGTAAAGACAAAATGAAAAGACAAATCATGCTGCTATCGGCTTTTT
>USJI01000073.1 GCA_900554975.1 uncultured Ruminococcus sp.
CTCCGAGAAAGCCTTTTTCGTCAATGGCTTTTCTGATTCCCTCAGCCAGAAGATGACCGAATCCTGTAAGCGGAACGGACGCACCTCCTCCGGCAAGGTCAACGAGAGGTTTATACCAGCCGAATGCCGATATTACAACACCCAGTACAACATATGCTACAAGAATTCTTGCAGGGGTAAGCTTTGTATAGTCAATAAGAACCTGACCGATTGCACAAAGAAGTCCCCCGATTAAAAATGCCCAGATATATTCCATTTTATTTTACTCCTTACTGTGACTTATATGAACCAGATGAGAAATTGACGGTATTGACTCGCCTTGCTGTGAGGCTGTCGGGGACATGAGAGCGCCGGTTGCCGCAAAAATCATCTCCTTGATTTCACCTGTCTGCACTTTCGGCAGAAAATATCCGCAGAGTACGCTTGCCGAACAGCCGCAGCCCGAACCGCCGGCATGGGTATCCTGTTCCTCATCGTCAAATATCATAGCTCCGCAGTCCTTATGCTGTGCCGAAATGTCCAGACCATCCTTTTCGAGGAGTTCGTATAAGAGCCTGCTTCCGACAATTCCTAAATCGCCTGTTACTATTGCATCAAAATCCTCCGGATTTTTTCCGGTATCGCTCAGATATTTTCTTATGGTATTCGCCGCCGCAGGAGCCATTGCTGCCCCCATATTGTTTGCGTCCGTCACGCCGAGGTCAGCGATACTGCCTATTGAAACCGCCTTTATATAAGGTGCATTTCCCTTCGGGGAAAGTATAACGGCTCCGGAGGCTGTACAGGTCCACTGCGAGGTGGGAGTTCTCTGACCGCCGTAGGAAAGCGGAAACCGGAACTGACGTTCTGCCGTTGAAAAGTGTGAGGACGTTGCCGCCGCAATTTTTCCGCCGATTCCGCTGTCAGTGAGAAGTGAAGCGAGGAGAAGTCCCTCAGCCATTGTCGAACACGCACCGTATATTCCGAGAAAAGGAATATTCAGGTCACGCAGACCATAGGTCGTGCCGATACACTGATTTATGAGATCACCTGAAAAAATGCAGTCAATATCATTTGGTTTCAGTGCGGATTTTTTCATAGCAAGTTCAACGGTTTGTTTTTGTAGTTCGCTTTCTGCCTTTTCCCATGTTTCCTGTCCGAAATGACTATCATTTTCGATTCTGTCAAAATATTCGCCAAGGGGGCCTTCGCCCTCCTTTTTTCCTGCAATAGATGCAAAGGACATGATTGACGGCGGATTATCCGTTAAAAAGGTGTTTCTGCTGATTTTTCGTGCCATTTTTTCTCTCCGTTTCTTTCCTTTTTTCAGTATTATCTGTACTTTTTAAAAATTTATTCCACGCTTTCTGACGCTTTTTGAAAAAAGCTTAGCAAAAACTTTTAATTCGTTGTTCATGTAAAGGGTACACTTTGATAAGGCACGACCGTATTCTGAAGAAATACTGGCAAAGACTTTTGATTTGCCGTTCATATAAATGGTACATTCTGATAAGGCATGACAGGCAGTTAAACTGATTAGGATATTATAATACTAATAGAATATCAAACAAAAAAGGACGGTTAATAACCGTCCTTTAAAACTATTTGTAAATTATTTCTTTTTTCTGCCTTTGAATTTCACCTTGGAGAGAACAGCCGCACCAGCCGTTACTACAAGTCCTGCAATTGCAACAGCTGCAACTCCGCCGTCACCGGTAGTTGCCGCACTGACATTTGTATTCACATTTCCGAAACCGCCTTGATTTCCGATTGTTGTCTGTGAAATGAGTGCATTCGGGTCAACTGTTGTTGTAGTTGTTTCAGATGTAAGCGGATTTGCTGAAGTGGTTGTTTCTGTATTATCTGTTTTTACATTTGATGTTCCGACAGTATCCATACCGGAAACTGTAAACAGAACCTTTATCTGCTTGCTTACAGGAGTGAGTGAAGGAACGTCATTGCAAAGCTGAGGAGTTGACTGAGTACTTGAAAGATAAACTCTTGTTTTTCCGAGATTGTTGTCATAATAATTGTAGTTTGTTGCATCTGCACTTGTTGTGTATGCATCAAATTTTACGCCGTCTATCCATACTCCGTCGATTGTTACTTTAAGATTCGGATATTTTACATTTGTGAAATCCTTGAGATTCTCATTGTTTGCATCTGCACCTGAAATCTCAAGCATAAGAATATCAATTGATGATGTACCGTTTCCTGTTATGTTCCATGTTGCTTCATATTGTGCATTACCGTCAATTTCAGCAACAGTTGACTGATTTGAATAAGCTGTTGTTGTATCCCACTGAGTGTAAACACCCATCTGACCGGCTATTATAGCCTTTCCCACAACGGCAGCCGCACCAACACTGAAAGTGCCGGCAAAAGCCATTGACACAGCCGCAACTGCGCAGGCAGATACAGCAGCAAGTATTTTTTTAATTTTCATTGTTAAACACCTCATATTTATTTTCTTTTTTATTTTAGATTTATAGCTAAACAGACGCTACTTACACACCATAATTATAGCATTATTCTTTTCTTTCTGTCTATATATAATTTGTATAAATCTCAGCAGAATAACTAACATTTATATATCACTTTGCACAATCCGTATGCATAACTCCGAGAACATTTTTCATGAGTTCCTCCGGATTTTCACGCAGATTTATTTTTATGCTGATATACGGCTTTGAAAGACTGTTGAACATAACTCTGCCCTTGTAAGCCGCTGAAACAGAGTTTATCTGCTCCGGAGAAGGGTGCTGGATATAGAAGAACAGACGGTCTCTGTTCTGTTTTATTTCTGTGATTCCGAGATTTGCCGCAGTGTTTCTCAGAAGAGCGGCATCTATCAGACCGATAACAGATTTCGGCGGATCGCCGTAGCGGTCAATGAGTTCATCTATCATTTCGGATTTGTCATCTTCATTCTCTATTGCTGCAATCTTCTTGTATATGTCAAGACGCTGTGAAAGACTTTCAATGTATTTTTCAGGAATGTGTGCGTCTGTCTGAATGTCAACGGAGCAGTCCGCAGCCTTCTGTACAGGCTCTCCCTTTTCCTCGGCAATTGCTTCTGTGAGCAGTCTTATATACATATCGTATCCGACAGATTCCATATGACCATGCTGTTTTCCGCCGAGAATACTTCCTGCACCTCTTATTTCAAGGTCACGCATTGCAATTCTGAAACCGCTTCCGAACTGAGTAAACTCTCTCATGGCATTAAGTCTTTTTGATGCAACTTCGCTCAGCACCTTTTCACGTTTGAATGTGAAATAGGCAAAGGCTCTTCTGTTGGAGCGTCCGACACGTCCTCTGAGCTGATAGAGCTGTGAAAGTCCGAAATAGTCGGCGTCTTCAATGATAAGCGTGTTTACGTTCGGGACATCGACACCGGTTTCAATGATGGTCGTGCAGACGAGAATATCAATCTCATGCTCGACAAGCTGTCGCCATATTTCCGACATTTCCTCCTCGGACATCTGACCATGTGCATAAGCAATTCGTGCATCAGGAATAAGGTCCTGAAGTTTTCCCACACATGATGCAATTGATTCAACACGGTTGTGGATATAGTAGACCTGACCGCCTCTTTTAAGCTCCCTGTTGATCGCCTGTACAAGCATTCCCATATTGTATTCCACAACATAGGTCTGAACCGGATGTCTGTCCTGAGGCGGTTCGTCAATTACGGACATATCCCTGATTCCGCTCATTGCCATGTTAAGTGTTCTTGGGATAGGAGTAGCCGAAAGCGTCAGCATATCAACTCCTGCAAAATGTTCCTTGAATTTTTCCTTGTGTGCGACACCGAAACGCTGTTCCTCGTCAATTATTGCGAGTCCGAGGTTTTTGAATTCAACGTCCTTCTGAACAAGCCTGTGCGTACCGATAATAATGTCGATAAGTCCTTTTTTCAGCTTTCTGAGTATTTCCTGCTGTTGTTTCGGAGTTCTGAAACGTGAAAGCAGTTCAATATTGACAGGGAACTGTTCAAATCTTCTTGTTGCTGTCTGGAAATGCTGCATTGCAAGAACCGTTGTCGGAACGAGTATTGCACACTGTCTGCCGCTCATGACGCATTTCATTGCCGCACGGAAGGCCACCTCCGTCTTTCCGAAACCTACATCTCCGCAGAGGAGTCTGTCCATAGGACGTGTCTTTTCCATATCCTCTTTTATTTCATTTATCGACTGAAGCTGGTCGTCCGTTTCAGCATAAGGGAAACGTGATTCAAAATCCCTCTGCATTTCATCATCAGGCAGAAAGGCTATACCGACGCTCTTTTCACGCTTGGCATAGAGAGTGGTGAGTTCACGAGCCATATCCTTTACGGCACGTTTTACGCTGTTTCTTGTTTTCTGCCATTCAGCAGATGAAAGCTTGTTGAGTTTTACACCGCTGTCGTCCCTCGGACCGATATATCTTGAAACCATGTCCAACTGGGTTACAGGAACGTATAACACGTCTTTTCCCGCATACTGAATAGTAATATAATCTTTTGTAATTCCTTCAAGTTCCAGTTTTCTTATGCCGACAAAACGTCCGATTCCATGGAGCGAATGAACAACCAGATCACCTGCCGCAATATCTGAAAGGCTTTTTATTTCCTCTCCCTTTTTGTGCTTTTTCTTTTTCTTGCGGGAGCTTGTCGCCTTTGCCTGAGTAATGACAGCCGTCTTGTTTTCCTCATATTCAAGTCCGCCTGAAAGACTTCCCGTCATAAGCAGAACACGTCCGGCAATGCAAACCGAATCTTCCTTTGCTATATCACACTTTATTCCTTCGTCCTCAAGATCCTGTTTTATTATCGGGAGCGTTTTTTCACTTCCTGCGATAAGCATTGTGCGGAAGCCTCTGTCACAGTAGCTTTTCAGATCCTCGTTCAGCTGACGCATTTCGCCGCCCCACGGAGCGTTCTGAAGTCCCTCAAAACTGATAATTTTTTTGTAGCCTATTCTGTCAAGTCCCTGAATAAAATTGCTGATAAAAAGCTGACCATTCTTTTCGGAACGTGAAAGGATATCTTCCGGTTCAAAGTAATGACCGTCCAGACCACGGCAGAGTTCGCCCTCTTCAAGGAGAATCTTGCAGTCCTCGTTATACTGTGCAATAACTCCCTTTGCGTGTTCTGCGGCAGAAACATATTCCGAAAAAACCGTTATTCCGCTGAAATAATCAAAGACGGACGGCAGTTTTCCATCATATATAAGCGGAATATATTTGTCCATATACTGAAGCTCGCCGTTATCCCTGAGAATATCAGCGTCATGCGCAAGATTTTCCTTTATCCTGTCAGCCTTTTTGCTTCGGATTGTTTTAGCAAACTTATCTATCTTTTCTGCAAGGGCAAGTCTGTCCGTTACAGTTTCCACTGCCGGAGCAATTTCAGCGGAATCAGCGGAGTCTGTTCTTCTCTGTGTTTCAGGGTCGAAAAATGATATACTGTCAATCTCATCGCCCCAGAGTTCCATACGGACAGGAAATTCCGACTGTACAGGGAAGATATCGGCGATGGAACCTCTGACAGAAAACTGTGACGGAGCTTCAACCTTATCGCACCTTATATATCCCATATTTACAAGTTTCTGCTTTAAATCATCAAGATTTATTTCGCCGCCTGCCCTGAGTTTCAGTGTATTTCCGACAAGAACATCTTTGGGTATGACAGGTTCCATTACGGCTTCGATGCTTGCGGCAAGAATTTTACATTTTCCGTCTGCAAGAAGTGAAAGTGCCGCCAGACGCTGATGTTCATACTCCCTTGAAAAGCCTTCAATACGGGTGAGGGCAAGTTCCCTTGACGGAAAAAGCATAGCAAAATTACTGTCCCCCGACATTGTGTTTATATCGTCACAGAGCCTTTTGGCTGATGCTTCGGTGTCTGTTACAACAAGTATAGAACCGTTTTCATTATACAAGGAGTATAGAAGTTGGGCTTTATGAATATTGGAAAGTCCGGTAGCACACACCGGGCTGACATTTTTTTTAAGGCACTGACAGACATCTTTCCAGCTTGTGAGTTCCCGGAAAGTATCTCTGAAAAAATTCATTTGATTTCTCCTTTCCCGCTTTCTGAAGAAAGCTTGGCAAAGACTTTTAGTTCGCTGTTCATATTACAAGTACGCTTTTATAAGACCCGACAGGTTAGTAAACTGATTAAGATGATACATTGCTGATAGAACGGTAACGCATAAAAGGTTCGACCACGCTTTCTGAAGAAAGTGTGGCAAAGACTTTTAGTTCGCTGTTCATATTACAAGTACGCTTTTATAAGACCCG
>USJI01000074.1 GCA_900554975.1 uncultured Ruminococcus sp.
AGAATACTGCTTTGCTGTATCGCCTGACTCAAAATTGTTGACAATATCAAAAATTACCGGACACTTGCCTGAAGCACAGGAAAGCGCACGTCCAAGCTGCTGATAAAATACGTTTGCAGACTGGGTGACACGCAACATGATTACCCCATCAATTCCTTCAACGTGTACACCTTCATTTAGCATATTAACACTAAACAGGAGTTTCAGAGCAGATGCATCGGTATCACTGCAGAATCCTGCATACTCTTTTTCAGAAGCAGCATTCTGCGAATGAACAGAATATTTGTGTACATTTGAATTAACATTGCAGAACCACTCTGAAGCCTCGTCATAAGCCTGCTGCAAACGTTCTGTATTGGCACAAAACACGATATACTTACCGGATTTGTTTGTCATATGCCTTTCAAAAATTTTCTCCAGGCCACAATCAAGATCAGCTATCATTGACTTGGCTTTCTGGATTTTACCATGCAGAATACGACGGAAATACGGATTTTCACTTGTTTCAGCACGCTTTTCCAGTCTTGCAATATCTCCGGAAAATGAATACCATGATGTAACATACACCGGTAAAGGAAGGATTTTTCTTCGTATCGCTTCTGCAAGCGACATATTTACTGCATAATTTCCGTCAAACAGTTCTTCCGCCATATTACGGAAGGAATCAAGGTAGCGGATTGGAGTTGTGGATGTACCAAACACCTTAGCATCGGGTTTTAACGCAAGAATACGTTCCACGCCTTTGCTCCATTCTGTCGCACCGCAGCAATGGAATTCGTCAAGGATAATGTAATCAGCCTGAATCTCTGAAAGTTCATTTTCAGACATGGCTGATAGTTTAGAAAAAGTCACAAAACTGCAGTTTCCCAGAGAAACAGAGTACTTCACAGCATGAGTCTGCAGCTGTGTGAATATGTATATAGACGGAGATGCAATCAGAAACTGTTTTTCAGAATTGTCTGCTATCAACTGGAGGATTAAAAAGCTTTTACCTGTACCGGTTGGCTGCACTGCAGCTACACGGTTATACTCCTGAAAAAGTTCAACCATATTCTGGTATGTTTCTCGGTTGTATTTATGTAAAAGCATACTTATCCTCCCCTCTATAAAATCTGAAACTGATAATGTATTTTTTATATCTGATCGTCAAATTTTATAATTTGCGAAAAATACAACTTTCGTGTTAAGATAGTAAATAACTGCATTCTTATTTTTTATTTTATAATATCTATTGCAATTTGTCAAATTTAATAGTAAAATAGAAGTAATGTGTTTTTTATCAAACGTAATTTACTGATTTTATAGGAGGAGCATTTTATGCCAATTAAATATGTATTTGTAACCGGCGGCGTTGTATCAGGACTCGGTAAAGGTATTACCGCTGCATCTCTCGGCAGACTTCTCAAAGCGAGAGGGTACAAAGTTACCATACAGAAATTTGACCCGTATATAAACGTTGACCCAGGCACAATGAGTCCTTACCAGCATGGCGAAGTTTTCGTAACTGATGACGGTGCGGAAACTGACCTTGACCTCGGTCACTACGAAAGATTCATTGACGAAAATCTTTCTGTAAACTCAAATGTCACAACAGGCAAGGTTTACTGGACTGTTTTAAACAAGGAAAGACGAGGCGACTATCTCGGCGGTACTGTTCAGGTTATCCCTCACATCACAAACGAAATAAAGGAAAGAGTTTACAGAGTCGGCAAGTCACACGATACTGATATTGTCATCACAGAAATCGGCGGTACTGTCGGCGATATTGAAAGCACACCGTTCCTTGAATCAATCAGACAGGTCATGACAGAAGTAGGACGTGAAAACGCTATTTCAATTCATGTTACACTCGTTCCATTTATTGCAGGTTCCAACGAACTCAAATCCAAACCTACTCAGCATTCTGTAAAGGAACTCCTCTCTCTCGGAATTCAGCCGAATATCCTTGTATGCAGAAGCGAATGTCCTATTCCGGAGGAAATGCTCGAAAAAATCGGTCTTTTCTGCAACGTTCGCAAAAAGGACGTTATTCAGAATCTTACAGCACCTTCACTCTATGAAGTCCCTATTATGCTTGAACAGGAAGGTCTTGCAGACTGCGTATGTGAACATCTGAATCTTAACAATCCAAAGCCTGACCTTACAGAATGGACAGAGATGATAAACCGCCAGAAGGCAGCTAAAAAGGATGTTACTATCGGTCTTGTAGGAAAATATGTTGCACTCCCTGACGCTTACCTGTCAGTTGCAGAAGCACTACGTCACGGCGGAATCGTAAACGACGCAAACGTTAATATCGAATGGATAGATTCCGAAAAGATAACTAAAGAAAATGTTGCTGAAGTCCTCAAAAACTGTGACGGTGTTATCGTTCCGGGCGGTTTTGGTGACAGAGGAATCGAAGGCATGATCGAATCCATAAGATATGCAAGAGAAAACAAGGTTCCTATGTTCGGTATCTGTCTTGGTATGCAGATGGCTGTTGTTGAATTTGCAAGAAATGTTGCAGGTCTTAAAGGGGCAAACTCCACAGAATTCGCTCCGGACGGTCCTTACAGCGTTATCGACATTATGGAAGACCAGAAGGATATTACAGACAAGGGCGGCACAATGCGTCTTGGTCTTTACCCTTGCAAGCTTACACCTAATTCAAGAAGTGCGGGCATTTACGGAGATGCATTGATTTACGAACGTCACCGTCACCGCTGGGAATTCAATAATGAATACAGAGCTGCCCTTACAGAAAAGGGTCTTAAAATTGCAGGTATGTCACCTGACGAACGTCTTGTTGAAATTGTTGAGATAGAAGACCATCCTTGGTTTGTGGGCGTTCAGTTCCATCCGGAATTCAAATCCCGTCCTAACAAACCTCAGAAGCTTTTTGCTGACTTTATAAGAGCATCGGTGGAAAATCATGAAAAGAAAGCAGAACGCTCTTAAAGAGCACGATGAAAGCAAAATAATAAAAACAAAAGCAGAAAAGATAATCTTTGCCGCAACTGTGGCAGTTTATGTAGTGGTAATGATACTGGAGCTTAAATTCACTCCCCATCACAACACCATTTCATCTTCAATTGCCGCTGTCGGTATAGGTATCTTTCTGTTTGCAAGAGCCGTTCACATAAAAAAGACAAGACAGCTTGTTTTCGCAAAGGATAAAGTAACTCTTATCCTTATAATTGCTGCGGCAGTTGTGCTGATCGGTTCAGGTATATGGTGGATGTTATCCGAATATGTTTTATAAACGGCTTATGGACGCTTTGCAAAAAGGCGTCCTTTGCTTTTGAAAAGGAGCATATCCTGTTATGCTGTAAAACGAAAAAATATGTTATTAAATGTATATTTTTTTGAAAAGGACTTGCTTTTTTTTGAATCCGGTTATATAATGTTAATGTATGAAAAAAATTATTCAGAAAGGTTGTTTTTTACAGATGTTAATTTTAGTTGTTAACGCCGGAAGTTCATCTCTTAAGTATCAGCTTATTGATATGGACGGCGAAAAAGTTCTTGCAAAGGGAAATTGTGACAGAATCGGTATTGACGGTCACATTTCACATAAAACTCATGACGGTAAGAAAATTGATGAAGACTGTTCATTCCCGACACACACAGAAGCTTTTGAAAAGCTTGTTGATTCACTTGTTAATGGTGATGCCGCTGTTATCAGCAGTATGAGTGAAATCTCAGCCGTTGGTCACAGAATCGTTCAGGGTGCTGAAGTTTTCAGTGAAACAACTATCGCAACAGACGAAGTAATTGAAAAAATTGATGAACTTGCAGAACTTGCACCTGTTCACAACCACGCTCATGCACTTGCTCTGAGAGCCTGCAAAAAGGTATTTTCAGCTGATGTTCCTCAGGTTGTTGTATTCGACACCGCTTTTCATCAGACAATGCCTCCGAAGGCTTATATGTATGCTATCCCTTATGAGGACTATGAAAAGTACCATGTAAGAAAATATGGCTTCCACGGCACATCACACAGATTTGTTTCCGCTGCACTTGCAGAAGCTATGGGCAAGGACATCAAGGATCTCAAGATTGTTTCATGCCACCTCGGAAACGGTTCTTCAATCACAGCTGTTGAAAACGGCAAGTCAATTGATACATCAATGGGCTTTACTCCTCTTGACGGTGTTATCATGGGTACAAGATGCGGTTCTATCGACGCCTCAGCAGTTACATATCTTGAAAAGAAGCTTGGTCTTGACCCTGACGAAATGAGCAATTACCTGAATAAACAGTGCGGTTTCCTCGGCGTTTCACACGTTTCATCTGATAACAGAGAAATCTATGCCGCTGTTAACGAAGGCGACAAGAAAGCTGCGCTGACAGCTGATATGCTCCGCTACGAGATAAAGAAGTACATCGGTTCATATGCCGCTGTTATGAACGGTCTTGACGCTGTTATCTTCACAGGCGGTATCGGTGAAAATTCATGGGAAGTTCGTGGCGGCGTTTGCACAAACATGGATTATCTCGGAATCAAAATCGACTTTGACCTCAACAAGACAGTAAGAGGAACTCTCACAAAGATTTCCACACCTGATTCAAAGGTTGAAGTATGGGTTGTTCCTACAAACGAAGAACTCCTTATTGCAAGAGATACACTTGCAGCTATTTCAAAATAATTTATAAGTATTTTCAGTGCAGGTATTTTATCTGCACTGATTTTATACAGAAAGTATAAAATATGAAAAATTACAAAGATTTATACTCAGCCGCTGAAAATGCACGGCTGAATGCCTATGCACACTATTCCGGATTTAAGGTCGGAGCGGCTCTGCTTTGCACTGACGGTACAGTTTATACCGGATGTAATATAGAAAATTCCTCATACCCTCTCACCTGCTGTGCTGAGAGAGTTGCTTTTTTTAAGGCAGTTTCCGAGGGTAAAAAGGAATTTGAAGCAATTGCCATAACTGGCGGCAAAGAAAGCACTGACAGTCCCTGCTTTCCATGCGGTGCGTGCAGACAGGTCATGTCCGAATTCTGCGGCAGGGATTTTAAAATTGTACTGAAAGACATGATTTTAACACTCGGTGAAATTCTGCCGTATTCATTTGAATTATAAAGGAGAATGTATGAAAAGAAAAATTTTTACAACTGTATCAATTTTAACAGCCGCAATTATATGCTGTACCGGCTGTATGTCAAAGGAAGCAAAATCTGCACAGAAAAAGATAGATTCTCTTCCTGACAGCTACTATGACGGCGTCCTGCCTGCTCTTGAAGATGCAAGCAAATCCTATGAGGAACTCAGTGACGAAGATAAAGACCAGGTTAAAAATAATGCTGTGGACAGCCTGTATGAACAGTACTACAAAAGTATTGCAGATGAAATAAACCAGAAAACAAACGATTTTCAGATTTCCGGCTATATTGATGACGGAAAATATGCTGAATGTCTGAACGATTTCAACGAAATAATTGAAAGCATAAAGTCGGCTGATCCAAATTGTTATGAAAATGTTGATTTTTCTGCACTCAGAGGAAAGATTGCCGAGCTTAAAACGGCTCTTCAGGATTTTTCCACAGAAACTTCTACTGTAAGCACAAATGTTGATTCTTTAAGAGAACAGCTTGAATCAATGAAGGACGTATACTCAAACTATAAACAGATTGCCTCTTTCTGTGACAGTGTTATCGCTGTTGCAAACATGGTTCCGGACAAATACAAGTCAAAGGAAAACTTCCTGAGCAAGGTTCAGGATCTGAAACAGTTTACTTCTGAAAATGAATTTTCTGATGACAATTCAGATGATTTTGTAAATAAGTATACAGCAGTTGCAAATACATACAACGAACTTGTCAGCGAAATAGAAGATGTGTATGAATCCTTTGATCTGGATTCCTTTGAATCACAGGCTGAGCAGATGTCACAAAATGTAGATGAAATCAACCAAGTAATTGATGCACACAATGACGCTGTTAAATGATATTTCCGGCACACTGTTTTAATGCTGATGGTGTGCCGGAATTATTTTTAATTTTCAGAAAAAAATTGTTGACTTTTTTCCTTTATTGTGTTATAATATTTTTTGTAATGCGGAGTAATGTGTTTTAGCATCCGCTTCGGTTTCGGAAACTGAACCGTGTAAAAATTTCAGTTTCATATATGCGGATATGGCGGAATAGGCAGACGCGCCAGCTTCAGGTGCTGGTCTT
>USJI01000075.1 GCA_900554975.1 uncultured Ruminococcus sp.
TTTTCTTTTTATCTGCGGAGGTGACCGTTATTTACACAGCATTATACAGAAAATGGCGTCCCCTTTCTTTTGATGACGTCATTTCTCAGCCGCACATAACAACTACGCTGAAAAATCAGATTAAAAACGGAAAGACGGCTCACGCATATCTTTTCACAGGTTCGAGAGGAACCGGCAAGACGACCTGTGCCAGAATCTTTGCAAAGGCGGTAAACTGCCCGAACCAGCATGACGGAAACCCTTGCCTTGAATGTGAAATATGCAGGGACGCTGACAACTCTGCTTTGTCCGATATAATTGAAATAGATGCCGCCTCAAACAACGGCGTTGACGATATAAGAGATCTGCGTGACGGTGCTGTTTACACTCCGGAACGCTGTAAATACAAGGTTTATATTATCGATGAAGTGCATATGCTTACGCCGAACGCTTTCAATGCACTGCTTAAAATAATGGAAGAACCGCCGGAATACGTCAAGTTTATTCTTGCCACGACTGAGGTTCACAAAGTTCCTGCAACGATAACTTCACGCTGTCAGAGATTTGATTTCCGCAGAATCCTTTCAGAGGATATCAAAAACAGGCTTTGTTACATTGCGGATAAAGAGGGGCTTTCACTTGATGAGAATGCAGCTATGCTTATTGCCGGACTTTCAGACGGCGGAATGAGAGATGCTCTGTCACTGCTTGACCAGTGTGCGGCATATTCCGAAAATATAACGGTCGATACCGTTTCAGCAGCAGGAGGCATTGCCGGACGCGGTCCGCTTTTTGAGCTTATGGAAGCTTCCGCTGAAAAGCAGCCGGGAAAGGCTCTGGAAATTGCGGACAACCTTTATTCCATGTCAAAAGATATGGCAAGACTTTGCAGTGAACTCACTGACCAGTTCAGAAATCTTATGCTTTTAAAAGTATGCCCTGAAAAAAGCAGCCTTATCATATGTATGCCGGACGAACTGGACAGGCTCAGGTCTCTTGCAGGACGTATGGAACTTTCCGAAATATTGTCAAAACTTGAGATTCTTCAGGATTGCAGCGAGAAAATCGGAAAGGCTCTGAACAAGCGTATTGAGTTTGAAATGTGCCTTGTCAAGCTCTGCACAGGACAAATCAGACAAAAAACTATTGACAATTACGAAAATTATGGTACAATAAAACAGACGGGTAATTCTTCAGCCGCAAAGACTGCGATTCCGGAGGAAGTTCCGTCAGCACAGCCGAAAGTATCTGCAAGCGAAGATACACAGCCGAAACCTCAGACGGACACCGCAAAGCTTAAAGCCTCCGATTTCAAACCGCTTATGGAGTGGTCGGAGATACTTGAGGAATTTACAAAGGTCTGCCCTTCCGTTTCAGGAGCGCTTAAAGATTCAAGGGCTTTTGTCTATAAGGACATTATGCTTATAGACAGCAGGAACAGGTTTTTCCTGAAGCTTTTCAAGGTGAAGGAAAATCTCAGCATACTAAGGGAAACCATAGAAAGAGTTATGGGGAAAAGCTATGTTATAAAAGCAAGATGCTCCGCTGCTGCCGAGGCAGAACACAAGGCGGAAAAACTTGTTGAAAAAGCTATAAACAGCGGAATAGAAACTGCTGTTGAATAAACAAAAATATTATCTAATCTATAAGGAGATTTAAAAATTATGAAGTCAAGAGTACCTAAGAATATTGGCGGAGCTCAGAACATGAATTCAATGATAAAGCAGGCTCAGAAGATGCAGGACGAAATCACAGAACTGCAGAATGATATTGAAGCAAGAGAATTTTCTGCAACTTCAGGCGGTGGCGTTGTTGAAGTTGTTGTAACAGGTGCAAAGAACTTAAAGAGCCTTACAATCAAGCCGGAAGCTGTTGACCCTGAAGATGTTGAAATGCTCCAGGATCTCGTTATCAGTGCTGTTAACGAAGCTATGGCTAATGTTGAAAAGACAACTGAAGAAGAAATGAACAAGATCACAGGCGGAGTTTCACTCCCTGGATTATTCTGATAAATGGCTGATAATAATGCACTTCCCCTTGTGATTCTGGCTGAACAGTTTGCCAAACTGCCCGGAATAGGCATGAAAACCGCTCAGCGTCTTGCCTATGCGGTAATGTCCATGAGCGATGAGGACGCAAGACAGTTTTCAGATGCTATCATGTCCGTTAAAAATGATGTTGGTTACTGCAAAGTCTGTCAGAATCTAACAGAATATGAAGTCTGTCCCATATGCTCCGACCCCGACAGAGATCAGACGGTTATCTGCGTTGTGGAAACCCCGAAAGACGTTTCCGCTTTTGAACGCACAAACGAATATGTCGGTACATATCATGTGCTGCACGGGCTTCTTTCACCGATAAACGGTGTGGGGCCTGACAATATCCGTATAAAGGAACTGCTTGATCGTGTAAAAAACGTCGATGTCAGGGAAATTATTATGGCTACAAATCCAACCGTTGAAGGCGAAGCAACTGCTATGTACATTGCAAGACTTTTAAAACCTATGGGAATAAAAGTAACAAGACTTGCTTTCGGCATACCGGTCGGCGGTCATCTTGAATACGCTGATGAAGTAACGCTTTTCAAGGCTCTGGAAAACAGAAGTGAAATGTAATTTTTACCGTACCGGTCTTTTCCGGTGCGGTATTTTTTAAACTTTTTCTAATTAAGGAGGTTGATTTTATGCCTACACCACATAACAATGCCCAAAAGGGTGATATTGCAAAAACTGTCCTGATGCCGGGCGATCCGCTCAGAGCCGAATTTATTGCAAAAACTTATCTTGAAAATCCTGTCTGCTATAATAATGTCCGGGGAATGCTCGGGTTCACAGGAACTTACAAGGGAGTTAAGGTTTCCGTTCAGGGAAGCGGCATGGGAATGCCTTCCATCGGAATATATTCCTATGAGCTTTACAATGAATATGATGTTGAAAATATTATAAGGGTGGGAACTGCCGGTTCAATAGCTGATTTTGTCGGCCTGCGTGATGTCGTAATCGCTATGGGTGCCTGTACCAACTCGAATTATGCTAAGCAGTATGAGCTTCCCGGAACTTATGCGCCGACCGCATCTTACAGTCTGCTCAGAAAAGCGGCTGATGCGGCTGAAAAACATGGCTGCAACTGCCATATAGGAAACGTGCTTTCAAGCGATACTTTTTATGATGATGCAAATTCACTTGCAAAATGGCAGAAAATGAATGTACTGGCGATAGAAATGGAATCCGCCGCACTGTATATGAATGCCGCAAGGGCAGGAAAAAATGCTCTGTGTATTCTCACGGTATCTGACTGTCCGCTGAAAGGACTTTCCACAACTGCTGAGGAACGTCAGACAAGTTTCAGGGATATGATGGAGATTGCCCTTGAAACAGCAGCAGATAAATCCTGATATTTTTAAAACTTTAAGATTATTTTAAGATAACAATGATATACTTGCATCATGGATATAGAAGAGTCTGTATGACATCTTCTTCAACAATCCTTAATTCCCCCTCTATATATCTTTTATCTGTTCGGCTATGCCATTGTTTTCGGCATAGCTTTTCTTTTTGCATTACTTCTATAAAAGAATTAAACGGTACTGTTTTTTAAGACAGTACCGTTTTTAGGACAGAAAATAAGCGTGTTCTTCTGAACACGCTTATATGCATTATTAATCTGACTTAACTAAATTAATATATCTCTCTTAGCCTGAAGCATTGAGCTTCTTAGCCAGCTGAGCCTTCTTTCTGCTTGCGCAGTTTTTGTGCATAAGACCCTTTGAAGCAGCCTGATCCACTTTCTTTATAGCAACTCTGATTACTTCAGCCTTATCTGCTGTGTTATTAACACAAGCTGCGTCAGCATTCTTGAGAATTGTCTTAAGATTTGATTTTCTTGACTTGTTGGCAGCAGCCTTTGTCTTGTTAACCTTAACTCTCTTAACTGCGGATTTAATATTTGGCATAACGTTACACCTCCCTGAAAATAAATGGAATGGCTGATATTATTATTTACAGAAAATGCAATAATAATTCAGATAAAGCAGCATAAACTAAAAGCAACGCAAGCTTTATTTCAAGCAGGACACGACCGTTACCTTTAAACACGATGTAATGAGCATCTGTGTTACACTGCACCAACACTAATAATTATTTTACCATTTTATACGCAAAATTGCAATAGGCAATTTCAAAATAATATAACGAAAAAATCACGTTGATTTAAAGCATAATGCACAACTTTTCAGAATAAAAGGAGTTTAAAATTATGATTTCAAGAACAGACCTTGCACTTGAAAGCCTTGATGCGGCAAAAATCAGCGAGGGAATAACCCGCAAAATCAGGGGAAATGCTTTCAGGATAACTGAAATTGAAATATCTCATGACCGTTATGGTGAGAAAATCGGCAAAAAGAAAGGCAGATACATTACGCTTGAAGGCTCTCCTCTGGGCGGATTTTCAGACAAATTCGAGGAAATGTGTGCCGAATTTTCACAGGAGCTTTCACAGTTCATACCTCCGGACGGAAAAGTTCTCGCCGTCGGGCTTGGCAACAGCGACATAACTCCTGATGCTCTCGGGCCGCAGTCAGCCGCAAAGATACTTGCCACAAGGCATCTGCGTGAGGAACTTGGAGACGAGGACGAATTTCTTTCCGGATTAAGACCAGTAAGTGTACTTGCAAGTGGTGTTCTCGGTCAGACAGGCATAGAAACAGCAGAACTTATAGACAGTCTTACAGAAAAGATACAGCCGGACGCAGTAATCGCCATTGATGCACTCGCCTGTTCTGATGTTAACCGTCTTGGCAAGACTATACAGATATCTGATGCAGGCATATCCCCAGGAAGCGGAGTTCAGAACAAGCGGCGTGAGCTTTCAAGGGATACGCTCGGAATACCTGTAATAGCCGTAGGCGTGCCGACAGTTGTGGATATGCACACTATTGTTTCGGATTATACAGGAAAACTGATTGCTCCGACAGTTCCGAACATGATGGTAACTCCACGTGATATAGACCGTCTTACAGAACGTTCCGCCGCACTGATAGCAGCAGGGGTAAATATGGCTCTGCACCCTCAGCTTTCCTTTGAGGATATAGAATCAATTATGTACTAAAAAAGGGGCACCCTCTCATACAGGGTGTCCCTTTATATTTATTTTACTTATCTGCATCAATGTATTTCCAGTAGCCTTTGAGATAAACAAGTCCTGAAATAACTGTAAGAACTGTTGAAATCCACACAAGAACCTGTATAGCCACATGACAGCCGTTTGTAACGCTGTCACTTACTGTCATGCCAAACCATTCAAAATCAAATGAAACAGCCATATACACAAGCATGAATACAATAGAAACCATTGTAAACGCTGTTTTCAGTTTACCCCAGAATCCTGCGGCAACAACAACTCCCTGTCCTGCCGTTATAAGACGAAGTCCTGAAACCATGAATTCTCTTGCAACAATTATTATAAGCGGAATTGAATTTATTATATCAAGGTCAACAAACGCCGCTATCGCTGACACAACAAGTATCTTGTCCGCAAGCGGGTCGAGAAATTTTCCGAAGGTTGTAACAAGATTGTTCTTTCTTGCTATGTGACCGTCCAGAGCGTCAGTTACCGAAGCCGCCGCAAATACCACAAGAGCTGTTGTGTAATTAAACGGAATGGAATCCACAAAAGCAAATACCAGAAAAACAGGAACAAGAAATGTCCTCAGAAGCGTTAATTTATTCGGCAGATTCATCGGAAATCACCTCTCCAACAAAATCGTAATCAAGTGTTTCTGTCACCTTTACACTGACATACTGACCAATTTCAAGCTTGTCTTCGCTTGTAAAGAATATTTTTCCGTCAACATCAGGAGCATCTCCCTTTGTTCTTCCGAAATAGCATTCAGCCCATTTATCAAAGCCCTCAACAACGGTTTCCATAACAGAACCGAGTTTTTCAGCATTCTTTTCCTCGCTGATAAGCTGCTGCTGTTCCATAATGATTTCCGCTCTGTGTTCCTTGACTTCATCATCTATCTGGCCATCGAACTTAGCGGCAGCAGTTCCCTCTTCGGCAGAATATGCAAAACAGCCGAGTCGGTCAAATCTCATTTCCTTGACGAATTCCGCAAGCTCGTTAAACTGCTCTGTTGTTTCTCCCGGAAAACCTGTGATAAGAGTTGTTCTCAGAACGATATCAG
>USJI01000076.1 GCA_900554975.1 uncultured Ruminococcus sp.
AGTCTCTTAAAGCCTGTAAATTCATGTCTGCTTATACCCTCACATGAAACAATAAGCTCTGTAAGTGCTTTCAGTTCCTCATAACTTCCCTTTCTGTGCATTCTCTTTAAGATTTCCGCATTACAATGCTGAATCGGAATATCCATATATTTTAATATCTTGTCATTTTCAGCAATGGTGTCAAGCAGTTCATCTGTAATTCTTTCAGGGTAGCAATAGAGAACTCTTATCCATCTCAGACCATTTATTTCACAGAGCTTTTCAAGAAGTTCAGGGAGTTTTGACTCACCGTAAAGGTCTTCGCCATAACGTGTAGTATCCTGAGCAATAACGACAATTTCAGTAACTCCGTTTTCCGCCATCCACTTTGCCTCGCTCAGAACCTCCTCCATAGGAACACTTCTGAAAGGTCCTCTTATCTTAGGGATAGCACAGTATGTACAGTTATTGCTGCAACCCTCCGCAATTTTCAGATATGAGAAAAACGGAAGTGTTGAAATTATTCTCTGACCTGTAACAGGCATTTCGCTTTTCGGGCAGAAATGCACAACACGTTCATTTGCCAGAACATGATCCAAAATATCAACAATATCCTTCTGATCGCCTATTCCGACAACTGCATCTATCTCAGGCATCTGTTCCGCCATTTCTTCACGGTATCTCTCTGAAAGACAGCCGGTTACAATAATCTTTTTGATTGTCCCCTCTTCCTTGAGTTTTCCGAGTTCCAGAATAGTTTCAATTGCCTCCTCCTTTGCGGACTGTATAAATCCACAGGTATTGACAACAGCGATATCTGAAAGTCCCGGCTCTGTTACCAGTTCATATCCTCTCTGTCTTAGTTTGTAAAGCATTCTTTCGGAATCGACAAGGTTTTTTGAACATCCCAAAGAAACCATACCCACTTTTATCGGCATATTATGCCCTCCTTAAATTTTCTCTTTTTATACGGGATCAGTCTTCTTCCCGTTCTTCTATATATTTTTTCACTGCATAGTTTATGTCATCATAATCATATCCCGCACGGACAAGACCGTTTTTTGCACGGTTTACTGCTTTGAAATCCTCCGGATCTTCAAGATACGCAGAATATTTTCTGTCAATAAGCTTTTCAAGGCGTTCGTAAAGTCCGTCAAGATTTTCCTCGATAACTTCGTCTGCTATTCTTCCTCTTATTCCCCTTTTATAAAGTTCCTGTTTTACACGTCTGGGGCCGTAAAGTCTGCATTCCATATATGTGTAAACCACTTCCTGAGCATAACGGCGGTCGTTGATAAAACCTTTTTTCGCCATCATGTCAGTAACTTTATAACAGATATCCTCGGAATAGTTTGCCGAAAGCTTTTCAAAAAGCTGAATGTAAGAATAATCCCTCTCATTGATAAGATACATAGCACGTCTGGACGCTCTGCGCAGTTCCGATGCCATAAGCACCTGTGTCAGCTGTTCGTTTGTAATCTCCGAACCCTCCGCAAGCCCAAAACGGTTTATAATGTCCCTGTGCAGAAACACCTTTTTGACCCTGTCAATGACGACCATATATGTTTCGCCTTTGTATTTTTCAATTTTTTCTACTGTCATTTTATTATTCAGCCGGTGTAAATTCTTCAAAATCCTCTTCGGCATTTACAACCGGATCAATGTCACCAAAATCGTCCGGCACTTCCTCAGGCATTTCGCCGTCTGCACTTTCAACAGCGTTTTCAGCGGCTTCTTCAAGCTTGCTCTTTTTGGTTACAGATTTCGCAACTGCTTCAAGAGCGTCCTTGTTATCCTTTATTTTTTCCTCAACAGCTTTGAGCATATCCGGATTTTCTTTCAGTGCCTTCTTTGCATTGTCACGCCCCTGACCGAGTTTCTGTCCCTCATAGCTGAACCATGAACCGCTCTTCTTTATTATTTCAAGTTCAACCGCAAGATCGAGAACCTCACCGATACGGGATATTCCCTGACCGTAAATAATGTCAAATTCACATTCCTTAAACGGCGGAGCAACTTTGTTTTTCTTTATCTTTATTTTGGTTCGGCTTCCGATTATTTCGCCGCCGTCCTTTATAGGTTCGCCCTTTCTTACATCAATTATGACGGAAGAATAGAACTTCAGGGCACGTCCGCCCGGAGTCGTTTCAGGGTTGCCGTAAAGAACGCCGATTTTTTCACGAATCTGGTTTATAAATATTGCAACGCAGTTTGTCTTGGAAAGAAGCGGTGTAAGCTTTCTCATTGCCTGTGACATGAGTCTTGCAAGCTGTCCTACGTTGGAATCACCCATATTGCCGTCTATTTCAGCTTTAGTGGTGAGTGCCGCAACCGAGTCAAGAACAACAACGTCAATAGCACCCGACCTGACAAGAGCCTCCATTATTTCAAGGGCTTCCTCACCGCTGTTCGGCTGTGAAACGAGAAGGTTGTCAACATCAACGCCAAGTGCACTTGCATACTTCGGGTCAAGAGCATGTTCAACGTCCACAAAGGCAACCTCACCGCCCTTTTTCTGACATTCAGCAATGATATGCAGGGCAACGGTTGTCTTACCGGAGCTTTCCGGCCCGTAAAGTTCAACGATTCTTCCCTTCGGGACACCGCCTATACCGAGTGCAAGATCAAGTCCCATAGAACCTGTCGGTATGGAATCAATCTGCATTGTCTGGTTTGCACCAAGCTTTATGACTGCACCTTTTCCATAATTTTTCTCTATCTGGGCAATGGCACTTGCAAGAGCCTTTTTCTTTTCTTCTTTGGTTGTCGGAATAACAAGCGGTTTGACTTTTTTCTTTAAATCTGTTTTTGCCATAATGTTTCCTCCGTTATATTTTTTCTCCCCGGACAACTCTTATAATTCCGGATAAATCCTTTATCTCTTCTATATTTTCAAACTGGTTTTCTTCAAGTATTTTTCTTACGTCCTTTTCCTGTCCCATTCCGATTTCATATGCCAGCACACCGCCTTTTTTCAGCGTGTCTTTCCAGAGAACGGTTATCTTCCTGTAAAAGTCAAGTCCATCCTCACCGCCGAAAAGCGCCGTCTGTGGTTCAAACGAAACCTCTTTCTGGAGAACTGTCATATCCTCAGCTGTAAGGTACGGCGGATTACAGACTATTATATCTGCGTCCGAAAATTTTTCCGCTGTTTCCTTTCTGAGCACATCTCCCGAAACTATGCTGACTCTGACATTATTAAGTTCTGCATTTTTTCTGATATAGCCGATTGCTGTTTCTGAAATTTCAACGGCTGTAACGTTCGCTGACGGAATGTTCTTTGCAATTGTAACGGCAAGACAGCCGCTCCCCGAACAAAGGTCAAGTACCTTTGGTTTGTCAGTCCTTTTGGCAAAATCAAGTGCAGTTTCCGCAAGCGTTTCTGTATCCTGCCTCGGAATAAGAACCCCCTCGCCGACATAGAACGGAAGCCCGTAAAACTCCCATTCGCCAAGAATATACTGCAAGGGATAACCGCTTATTCTGCGGTATATAATATTATTCGCCTTTATTTCAGTTTCCTGCGGCATTTCCGGTCTTTCGAGCAGAAGTCTGCTGAGTTTCTTACCGGAAATATGTTCCAGAATGCACATCGCCTCAAATTCCGGTGATTCTATGCCATTTTGTCTGAGCATATTTTTCAGATGTGCATAAAGCTGAGGAGCTGTCACCACTTATCCTCCTCAAGGTTTTCCGGAATACATGGCTTTATTGCCGCTATCGCACATTCAATTTCGCTGTCGTCCGGTTCTTTTGTGGTAAGACGCTGTATGTAAAGACCCGGTGCTGATATGATTTTTGTAAACAGATTGTCATAGCGTCCGGCGATTCTGATAAGCTCGTATGAAATACCCAGCATAAGCGGAAGGAGAATTATGCTTGAAACAACCCTCTGCCACACAACTGTAAACGGGATAAGGCACATCACGAGAATGCTTATAATCAGGGTAATAACGATAAAGCTTGTTCCGCATCTCGGGTGAAAACGTGTCTGTTTTTTAACATTTGCAACGTTGAGTTCAAGTCCCGCTTCAAAGCAGGCTATCGTTTTATGTTCCGCACCATGATATTCATAAGTACGCTTTATATCCTTCATCATAGCTGTTGATGCAAGGTACGCTATAAAAACAACGATTTTTATAATACCCTCCGAAAATGAACGCACAAACCTGTTGACTGTAAGCACATCAAAGAAATTTACTATCCATTTCGGCAGAAAAACAAAAAGTCCGACAGCAACAACAAGTCCCAGAACCATGGCAACACTCATAATCGCACCCATAGCCTTATCGCTCAGCTTTTCATCTTCCTCTGCTTCTTCATCGTCCATCTGCTTTTCGGCAGACTTCATAAGACACTTGTAGCCATCTTTCATGGAACTTATAAAGTTGAATATACCCCTGACAAGAGGTGTCTTTCTGTACCATGCAGTTACCGGTTTTTTATCCCAGATTTCAACATCTATTTCGCCGTTCGGAAGCCTGCAGGCCATTGCTCCCTTTTTGACGCCGCTCATCATGATTCCCTCAATAAGAGCCTGTCCGCCTATTCTGGACTTGTGGTTTTCATTCTTTTCACTCATTGCTTTTTGCCTTTCCGTCCGATTTACCGGAACCTGTTTACTTCTCCTCCTGTTTCTGAGGAGGTATTATGATAATAACGTTCGTTCCCCGTCCCTCTTCACTTTCAACTGTAAGCGTTCCGCCATGCATCTGGATTATCTCGTCAGCAACAGCAAGACCGATTCCTGAACCTTTTTTCGTGTGGTTCGCCTTGTAGAATTTTTCCTTTATCTTCGGCAGGTCGGATTTTTTAATTCCGCAGCCGTTATCCTTGACTGTTATTTTAATATCCCCTTCGGCAGAAGTTCCGGCAACTATCTTGACCGTTCCGCCCTTGTTGGAATATTTTATAGCATTGTCTATAATGTTTATAAACACCTGTTTGATGCGGTTCTTGTCGCCGTAAACTATCGGCAGCATCTCAGGTTCTTCATAGGTCACTGTCACGTCTTCAGTTTTGGCACGTTCCGCATATATCAGAACCGCTTCGCCAAGTTCCGCCAGAACGTCCATCGGAGCGAACTGCAATGAAAAGTGACCATTCTGCATTCTCGAAAAGTCCAGCAGTTCCTCAACCATCTGTGAAAGACGCTCTGTTTCGTTGGTGATTACCCTTATACCCTTGCTTATGATTTCAGGGTCATTGTCAAGACGTATCGTTTCCGCCCAGCCCTTTATTGCTGTAAGAGGTGTCCGCAGTTCATGAGAAACCGAAGACATGAATTCATTCTTCATGCTGTCGGCATTTGAAAGCTCGTCCGCCATATGGTTTATAGCTGTACAGAGGTCACCGATTTCATCATCGGTATTGTTCCTGATGCGAACTGAAAAATCACCCTTTGCAAACTTTGCCGCTGTTTCACTTATCTGCTGAACAGGTTTCACAATGGAACTGACAAAATAAAATCCCGTAAACGCAAGCAAAAGCAGAATAGCGATACAGGTAACTGTCAGAATGATTATAAATCCTGTTACAGTGTCATCAATTTCCGAAAGGGACACGACTGCCCTTATGGCACTGTATTCCGTATTCATGTAAGCTATGGAATAGGTAACAGCCATAATCCTCTCGCTGCTTGACTGCTTTCCGATATAGTATCCGTATCTGTCATCGGACTTCATAGCCTCATCATAATCAGCCATATAAACCGTCGTATCAGGAGAGAAACCGGAAGATGTCAGCGAAATTTTTCCTTTGGAATTTACAGCCATAAGTTCCATCTTATCCTTTTCCGAAAAGTTTTCCAGCATATTGCGGACTTCAGCAGAAAAGTTGACAGAACTGTCCTCAGCATAAAGCGAAAGGATACTTGCAACAGAATTTATTTTTGATGTCAGATACTGCTTTGCGGAATTGTAATAATAATTCTGGATAGCGTAAATAAAAATCATCTCGATAACCAGAAGTATCATAAGAACAATACCCAGATTGTTAAGCAGCCAGCGTTTAGTAATGCTTTTCTTGCCCAATTTTAAAGCAGCTCCGTTCGGTTATTTTTCGTCCCATTTATAGCCGTAGCCCCATATTGTAAGGATATATTTCGGGCTTGACGGCTC
>USJI01000077.1 GCA_900554975.1 uncultured Ruminococcus sp.
CCGCCGATGAGGTTTATAAATGTAACGACGATAGACATGATTGCATCGCCCTTTACAAACTTGGACGCACCATCCATAGCTCCGTAAAAGCTCGCTTCACGCTGAATATCGCTTCTTCGTTTTCTTGCGGTCATTTCATCTATAAGACCGGAACTCAGGTCAGCATCAATCGCCATCTGTTTACCAGGCATAGCGTCAAGAGTAAATCTTGCCGAAACTTCAGCTACACGCTCAGAACCCTTAGTAATTACAAGGAACTGCACGAGAACGATGATAAGGAATATTACAAGACCTACAACGACATCGCCCCTGATTACAAACTGTCCGAATACCTTAACAACCTCTCCGGCATATCCGCCGTTTGTGAGAATGGAACGTGTCGAAGAAATATTAAGTCCCAGTCGCAGCATGGTCGTGACAAGGAGGAGTGTCGGGAAAACTGAAAATTCCAGAACTTCCTTGACATACATCGTCATCAGCAGAATAACAAGCGAAAGTGCAAGCTGCATAATAAACATAAAGTCCAGTACTGTTGTCGGCAAAGGTATAATCAAAAGAAATACTATTAAAACAACAAATGCTGAAACAACATTATTCATTAAATTCAACAGTTTTTTCAAGCTTAACTCAAATCCTTTTCTTTTAAACTGTAAACATAAGCCAGAACCTCCGCCACAGGATTATAAAATTCTGACGGTATTTCCATATCTATGTCAACCTCTGCATATAATGCTCTGGCAAGTGGTCTGTTTTCCATAATAACAATATTATGCTGTTCGGCAATTTCAATTATCTTGAACGCCATATGGTCCTTACCCTTGGCTACAACAACCGGTGCTTTATTCTGCTCCGGATCATATTTTAATGCAACCGCAAAATGGGTAGGGTTTCTGATTACAACATTCGCTTCCGGAACAGCCTGCATCATACGTCTTCTTGACATGGCCTGCTGTTTCTGCTTTATCTGACCTTTGACCTTAGGGTCACCTTCAGTCATTTTATATTCTTCCTTGATTTCCTGTTTCGTCATTTTCAGGTTTTTCTCATATTCCCATCTCTGGTACATATAGTCAAAACCGGCTACAAAAGCATAAGCAATAGCAACCTTATAGCAGATTTTCCACAGAACCTTGCCTATTGTTGAAACACTTTCAAAAACTGACATATCAATCATTTTCGGAAGAACATTTACCTCACTTCTGAGGGAAGTATATATAATATAAAATAAGATAATTATTTTTATAATAGATTTCAAAAGCTCAATAATGCCTTTTAGTGAAACCATATTTTTCAGACCATTCAGCGGATTCATACGGCTGAACTTCGGCTTTATCGCCTTGAATGAGACAAGTCCTTTTGTCTGCGCAATAGTTGCGATTATAGTTGAAACTGCCGCTATAAGAAGAAGCGGAACAGCCGCTTTTGCAAACATCAGACATCCGTTTATAAACATCTGTGGAAGTTCTGATGCTGTCAGGTTCTTCATCGTTCCTGCCGCATTGAAATATGTTCGCAATGCACCCTCAAGCGTTCCTTCAATAAGGGAATATAAAAGTCTGAATGCGAAAAATGAAACTATAAGCGAAAAGGCAATTATCACCTCTTTGCTTTGAAAAATGTTACCTTCTTTTCGCTGATCACTTCGCTTTTTCGGAGTGGCTTTCTCGGTTTTTTCTTCTGAAGAATCCGGCAAGCCTAATCCCCCCTTTTAAGTCATCTCAGGCTTTTGCAGCTTTTGTCTATTTTATAACGGACTCAAGTGCACCCTTCATATTATCAAATATCAGTGATATGTAATTATCTATAAACACCGCAATAGGATTTGCCATAATCATAAGCATTACTATTGCAAGGAGTATTTTAAGCTGAAATTCAATTACAAAAACGTGTATCTGCGGAATAAGTTTCATAAGAATACCCATGGAAACTTCAAGTATGAACTCCGCAGCGATAAACGGAATAGCAAGTTTCATAGCAAGAGCAAATGTACTCGAAAAAAGATCTATCGCAAAGGTTGCGGCAGACATTACTGAAAACCCATTGAGTCCCACCGGAACAAAATCAAATGATGAAACAGCAACGCTTATCAGAGTAAGGTGACTGTCTGTAGCAAAAAAATACAGTATAAACAACGCATTCATGAGATTTGATGAAAACGCAGACTGTATACTCGTTGCCGGATCGAACACCTTCGCCATTGCGAAACCGAAGTTTGTATCAAGTACATCTCCGGCAGTCATAAGCATATAATAAAATATGTTGAAAACATATCCCAGAAGGAATCCGACAAATATTCTTTTCCGAATGAAAGCAAAAAATCAAAACTGCCTGACGTATATCCTTCCGGTATTGGTATCACAGGCGTTATCAGAGCAGTTGTGCATAATACAATACCTGTTTTTAGTGCCGCCGGTATGGTACTTTTGGAAAGTATCGGATTCATAAAAACGATTCCGGCAAGTCTTGCAAAAACCAGCACATAAATATCAATATTTTCTGCAATAAAATTCAGTGAGTTCAAAATTCACACCTCATATTTGTGATATCAAATCAAAAATCTGAGTAAAAAATTCAGAAAATGTTGTTATCATCCATGAACCAAGAATCAGAATCATAAGTGAAAGCACTAAAACTTTCGGAACAAATGTCAGTGTCTGTTCATGTATCTGTGTTGCTGCCTGAAAAATAGCTATTACCAGACCGATAATTATGCTGACTATCAAAAGAGGTGCAGCAATTTTAAATCCTACATATAATGCCGAGCGAAATATCTCCAGCACTTGTCCCTGATCCATTTTACACTCTCCTATCTAAAACTGATAATCAGCGATTCAAACAGCAGATTCCATCCGTCAACAACAATAAACAGCATAAGCTTGAAAGGAAGTGAAATTGTTGTCGGCGGAAGCATTACCATACCCATCGACATAAGTGTACTGGATACAACAAGATCTATAATCAAAAATGGTATATACAATAAAAAACCTATAAGGAATGCTCGTTTGAGTTCACTTGTCATGAATGCCGGAACGATTACAAAAATACTCATGTCTGCAAGCTTATCCTGACTGTCATATTTTGAAGCATCTATCATTCCTCTGTCATCTGCCAGACTTACAAAAAGATCCAGATCCTTTTCATAAATCTGCTTTACCATAAATGTCTTCAGCGGTTTGGAGCCCTCAGTTATAGCCTCTTCAATCGTTATTTCACCGGCCTTATAAGGGTCATAACCCTGCTGTTTTGCCTGACTCAGCACCGGAAACATTATAAATATTGAAAGGAATATTGAAATTCCGATAATGACCTGATTCGGGGGAGATGACTGCGTTCCTATTGCATTTCGCAGAAATGAAAGAGCTATCACAATTCTGACAAAGCTTGTCATCATCATCAAAAATGACGGTATAAGTGCCAGAAAAGCTAGCATAAACAGCAGGTCAAGCGTACTTGAATTCTGATCAGCTTCACCCGAATCAAGATCAAGTGTAATAGAAGATGCCGCATCTGCTGTCTGAGTAAGAACAACAAACGAAACAATTACTGCAACCAGACAGAATGCAAAGCATATCATATACTTTATCAGTTTTTTTCTGACTGTTCTGCTATCCTTTCTTGCTGTCATTTTTCTGCTCCTTAGGTCTGTTGAACTTTTTTCCGAAATTATTTTCCAGAACTGTTTTGAATGCTTTTGAAAATTCCATTGTTTCAGCCTTGTCAACCGAATCTGAAATCATTTTTTCGCTGTCGAGTTCGCTTATCAGCGAAATTTCTCCTGAAGTTATCCCGATAAGCAAAGTTTTTCCCGCTGTTTCGACAATCATAAGCGCCTTGTTCTGTCCAAGCGAAACGCTTTCAAGTATTTTTATATTTTTATTTCCGCCGGATCGGAAGGACAATCTTCTGCCCATCACTTTGGTAGTAATATGTGCAAGGTACAGTATAATTACAAACCCTATTATTACTCCAAAAATACTTCCGATCTGGTGTATCAATGAATTGCCGTTCACTCAAAATTCCTCAATTATTTTTTCTCAGCCTGGTTATTGTTTCCAAGCCCGATTATTTCTGTGATTCTTACGCCGAAATTATCATCGATAACAACGACATCACCTCTTGCAACAAGCTGACCGTTAACAACAACGTCAACCGGTGCACCTGCCTGTTTTTCAAGGTCAATTATTGTACCCTGTGCAAACTCCATAATATCTCTCATCTTCTTACGGGTTTTTCCAATTTCAATTGTAACATTGAGAGGCACGTCCATAAGAAGGTCTATGTTTCCCTGAAGAAGCGGTATTCCGCCGATTCCGCCGCCTGCACCGGCAAATGAAGGGAAACTTGCAGACTGAACACTCAGCGAACTGTCCCTTACAACAGATGTTGAATTTCTCGGAGCAGCTGCCTGACCTGACATATTGTCAGGAGTGTAAAAGTTTCCAGCATCAGGATTCATTATTCTTGAAATTATGTGATTTATAGTTTCATCATCAAAAAGAATAACAAAATTTCCGCTCAGTATATCGGTAAGCGTAAATCTTGAAACCATGCTGTAAACATCGTCTTCTTTATCACATTCAAAGAATTCAGCAATTTCTTCGCCGTCCTCAGAAAGATCATAAGCTTCATCTGTGCGTATTTTAACCGCAGAACCAAAAAAGCTTGTCATGGTTTCAGAAAATGCTGATGCCATCTGACCAATAAGTTCCTTGAATGTTCCAAGAGAAATTTCATCAAGTTCCTCATCTTCGTCCTCATCTTCCTCAATATTCATAAGAACATTGAGAATTTCCTTTACATAGGAATTCTGGACAACTATTGCTGATTTTCCGTTTATAGCACCGGAAATATCCAGTCCGACCACAACACCCTGTGAATCTCCGAATGATTCAAGAGTTTCTATCTGTTCATTATTAAGTTCTTCAAGACCAAATTCAGCTTCATTGTTCAGAAGTTTTGAAAGTATTTCAGCCGATGAACCCAGTCCCATTTCAATAAGATCACTTAAACCGTCAAACTGCTGTTTATTAAAATTTGTATTGTTTTCCATGTTTTACTCCTTTTGCTTATCAATAATTATAATAGTCATTAATATCAGATCTAGAAGCAATACCGCAGATTTTAACGGCTTTCTTGATTTTTCTGTCTCCGATTCTGGCAGTAAATTTAGGTTCACCCTCAACTGCCAGAAGAATATCACTGTCTATCTTCTTGTTCAGCGGAATAACATCTGAAACCTGAAGATTTACAATGTCATGCATATCCAAAAGAATTGTATCCAGAACGGCTGTTATTTCCATAGTGGATTCTTCAAGAGAATGTTCAATCTGATCTTTTCTCTGGTTATCTTTTTCATTCTCAATTTTTAAATTGTTTTTAGCGTGTCTGCTCATTGAGTTTCTCAGCATCTCATCAAGATTTATTGACGGAAGGCAGAAACTGAAAACATCCGTTATTTCACGCACTTTTATCTGAAAGGAAAGCACAATCGCTGAATCCTCAAGCGAAATAAACTGTGCAAGTTTCGGATTTGTTTCGCTCCCTGACAGACTACATTTCACCGGTAAAAGGCTTTTCCATGCCTCTGAAAGATATCCTGTTACTTTTGAATAGAATCTTTCAAGAATAGCTATTTCAACATCTGTATATCCTCTGTCAAGATTATATTCATTTCCCGAACCACCGAGAAGAACATCTATCAGAAAAAAGTTAACCGTAGACGGAAAATGCATTATCATTGAGCATTTATTTTCATGAGTTTCCTCATCATTCACATCAATAAGACCTATCAGTGTTTTTTCCGGAAGACTTTTCAGATACTCCGAATATCTGCACTCCTCCATTTTCAGAAGACTTACCTCACAAAAAACTCGCAGCAAGCTTGAAAGATTTGAAGCAAATATTCTTATAATATGTTCATTGACAGTATTAAGTCCCCTGAGATGCTCACGGGTAAATTTCTTCGGCTTTTTAAAGTCATAATTAGAAATTCTGACAGGAGCAGCCGGAATGTTTACACTGTCACTTGGACTCTGGTTTTGATTTTTCTTTTTCTTCATA
>USJI01000078.1 GCA_900554975.1 uncultured Ruminococcus sp.
ATATGTGAAAAAGGCAGATTTTCTGCCGGAAGTTTTAAAAATGCAGAATATTGCAGGAAAATGGAGATATGATATGAATATAGCAGTTGCACAGTCGGGAGGACCGACATGCGCCATAAATGCTTCTTTGGCGGGGGTTTTTTCTGAGGCATCAGTAACAGGAGAAATAGATAAGATTTATGGTTCTATAAATGGTATAGAAGGAACCATAAATAATAATCTTGTGGATATGAAAAGTATCATAAAAAGCAATAAGGATCTGGAACTGCTTAAGCTGACACCATCAACGGTTCTTGGCTCATGCAGATACAAGCTTCCTGATTCTGAAAAAAATCCGGAAGTTTATGAAAAGATTATTTCATGTTTTGAAAAAAATGAAATAGACGTTTTCTTCTATATCGGCGGAAACGATTCTATGGATACAGTTAATAAGCTTTCAACATATCTTGAAAAAAACAAAAAAAATATTAAAGTTATAGGAATTCCGAAAACAATTGATAATGACCTTATGTGTACAGACCACACTCCGGGATTTGGCTCAGCCGCAAAATATGTTGCTGCAACAATTCAGGAAATTGCAAGGGACAGCTCGGTTTACAGCGTTAAATCCGTAACCATTGTTGAAATCATGGGACGTGATGCGGGCTGGCTGACAGCTTCAACCTGTGTTCTGAAAGCAAACGATGAAACAGCACCGCATCTTATTTATCTTCCGGAAACACCTTTTAGTGTTGAGAGATTTCTTGATGATGTAAGAAGAATGCTTACGGAGCATAAGGGTGTTATAGTTGCTGTTTCTGAGGGACTTAAACTCAGCGGCGGCGGATATGCGGCAGAGGATTTCCAGTCGGGACGTGATGACCCGTTCGGACATAAATATCTTTCAGGAATCGGAAAATGTCTTGAAAATATAGTAAGCACCGAGATAGGCTGTAAAGTACGTTCAATTGAACTGAATGTAATGCAGAGATGTGCTTCACATATGGCTTCAAAGACTGATATAGATGAATCTGTGAAGATTGGTGAAGAAGCTGTGAAGGCGGCAATGAAGGGTGTTACAGGAAAAATGATGGCATTTGAACGTGTTAGCGACAGACCTTATTTTTCAAGAATAAAAGCAGTTGATGCAAAAGATGTTGCAAACCATGCAAGACTTTTCCCGAAGGAATGGATAAATAATCAGGGTAATAATGTTACAGCAAGAGCGATTGATTATTTCCTTCCGCTTATACAGGGTGAAGTTGATGTATTCATGGAAAACGGAATGCCGGTTCATCTGAAACTGCCTAACTGGTTTTAATATATGTGCTGAAGCACAGAAAGCATTATGATTTTTTAATGTTTTCTGTGCCTTTTTTTGTCTGAGGTTAAAAAGTATGGGAAAAATAGATTTACTTGTTATGATAATGGAATTTGCCGGAATAGTTGCATTTGCAGTTTCCGGTGCAGCGACAGCGATAAAGCACAGAATGGATATTATGGGGGTTAATGTTCTGGCAGTTGTTACAGCTGTCGGCGGAGGTATAATCAGGGATATTATTCTCGGAAGAACTCCTCCTGCGGTATTTACGAACTATTCATATATCCTGATGTCGCTGATTACGGCAAATATCGTATTTATAATAATATATATTGCTCAAAGCAAAAAATCCGAAGAAGTCCTTACCCGTATATATGATATGATGATGAAAATATTTGATACTATCGGACTCGGAGTGTTTACAGTTACGGGTATGAATGCAGCTCTGGAATGCGGTTATGATGGATTTCTGATAGTCGTGTTTTCGGGAGTCATAACGGGCGTAGGCGGAGGAATGCTCAGCGATATCATTGCAAACAGAAGACCGTATGTTCTGATAAAGCACGTTTATGCCTCAGCAAGCCTTCTGGGAGCAGTTCTGTTTTATTTTATAAGAATTTATTTCGGGTTTATTCCGGCTGCTTGTATTTGCTTTGCGGCTGTGGTAGCGGTGAGAACCCTGGCAATAATATTCAGATGGAATCTTCCGGGAATAAACACAAAATGAGAACAGATTCTGAATTATTTCAGGGCAAATGTTCCTTTCGACATATATCGCACCGGTTTCGTGGCATACTTATAAATGTATTGTTTATTTTATATGAAAGGCTGACTGGTGCGAATGAATAATTTTGAAATGTTTACGAGAAAAGCTGTGAATTCCATTGAAACTGCGGTAGAATCTGCATCTCAGATGGGGCATACCTATGTCGGTACAGAACATATTATTCTGGGGTTTATGCAGGAGGGTAAAAATGTTGCGGCATCTGTTCTGAAAGCGAATAATATAACCCTTAACAATCTCTATGACCAGATGATACTGTTTATAGGAAAGGGAGAGAAAACTCATCTTAATTATGATAATTTCACTCCTGCACTCAGAAGAATTTTAAACGGTGCATCAGCGGTTGCAAATGCAGCCGGAACGCAGCTTGTTGGTACAGAGCATATTTTTATGACGCTTCTTAAAGAGCCTGGGTGCGGTGCTATGGGATTTCTGAGAACTATGGGGGCAAATCCTGCAAAGCTTTACAGCGATTGTGCCAAAGCCTATACCGGACAGCTTCCAAAAGAAATTTTAAGATATAATCAGCCGGACAGAAAACAAATTCCAACGCTTTATAAATATGGAAGAAGCCTTACTGAGGAGGCGATGGAAAACAAGTACGACCCCGTTATCGGAAGGGAAAAGGAAACGGAAAGAATTTTGCAGATACTTGCAAGAAGAACAAAAAACAATCCCTGTCTGATAGGAGAAGCAGGTGTCGGAAAGACAGCTGTTGTTGAAGGGCTTGCCAAAATTTTTGTAAGCGGAAATGTTCCTGAAGAACTGAAAAACAAGAATATTTTCTCTCTTGACCTTACGTCCATGCTTGCTGGTGCGAAATACAGAGGGGATTTTGAGGAACGAATCAAGAGCTGCATTGATGAGGTTGCATCGGTCGGAAATGTTATTTTGTTTATTGATGAGATTCATACAATTGTCGGTGCAGGTGCGGCGGAGGGAGCAATAGATGCCGCAAATATTATAAAACCACAGCTTGCAAGGGGAGAACTTCAGATAATTGGTGCAACTACGATAGAAGAATACAGAAAATATATAGAAAAGGATTCAGCACTTGAACGCCGCTTTCAGCCTGTCATGATAAACGAGCCGAATGAAAATCAGACTATTGAAATTATAAAGGGGATAAAAGATAAGTATGAAAAATATCATAATGCTGTGATAAGCGATGAAGTGATAAAGTCAGCAGTAAATTTATCTGTAAGATATATTAATGACAGATTTCTGCCGGATAAGGCGATAGATGTTATTGATGAGGCGGCTTCAAAGGCAAAGATAAAATGCGTAAGAGCAAATGAGAAGAAAAGCGGAGAGAAAAAATTCTCAGATGATGAAGTGATTACACTTGAAGGACTTGAAAAAGCGTTTAAGATTCACAAGTGCAGTGATAATGAACCTGTTGAAATAACTGTTGAAGACACTGCCGGAGTTGTGTCTGAATGGACGGGAATTCCGGTAAAGCGTATTTCTAAAGACGAGGAAGAAAAACTGCTGAGCCTTGAAAAAAGTCTCTCAGAACGTGTAATAGGGCAGGAAAAAGCTGTTGTTGCAGTAGCAAGAGCAATCAGGCGAAGCCGTATCGGTCTGAAAGAGCCGGAAAGACCAATGGGTTCATTTATTTTTATGGGACCGACAGGCGTCGGAAAAACTGCACTTTCCCGTGCGGCAGCAGAGCTTATTTTTGACAGCGAAAAAAATCTCATAAAAATTGATATGTCTGAATATATGGAGAAGCATTCAGTATCAAAAATTATAGGCGCTCCTCCGGGATATGCAGGATATGATGAGGGCGGAGCGCTTACGGACAGAATAAGACGACACCCTTACTGCGTTCTGCTTTTTGATGAAGTTGAAAAGGCTCATCCTGATGTTCTGAATATTCTTTTGCAGATTCTTGAGGACGGTGTTCTGACAGATTCGAGAGGAAGAAAAACAAGCTTTAAAAATACGCTGATTATCCTGACTTCAAATATAGGTTCGGAGATAATGACAGACAGCGTTAAAATCGGGTTTGCCGAAAAGTCAGACAGTGGCAGGCGTGAACGTGCAAAGGAAGAATTAAAAAAGCATTTTAAGCCGGAACTGATAAATCGACTTGACGAAATTGTTGTGTTTGATTCGCTTGGAATGGAAAGTCTTAATGAGATAGCCTGCAAACTGCTTGATGAACTGGCAGAACGTGCTGAAAAAATAGGAATAAAGATAAGTTATGAAAATGACATTCCTGCAAGACTGATAGATGAAAGTGAGATAAGAAAATTTGGTGCAAGATATATCAAGAGAACTATATCTGAAAAAATTGAAAATCTTATTTCGCAGCAGCTTATAGAGGGACATATAAAAAAAGGAGAGGATATAGAGATAATTTTTGATGAAGGTGAATTCAAACTGGCAAGTTCACTACTTTATAAATAAATAAAAAAAACACAACCCGAACCTTCCGTTACAGAAAATTCGGGTTGTGTTGTATACTTTTGAGTTTTATCAGTATCCCTGTCCTAATCTTCGTGAAGGACGGTAAAGGATAAGTGCCATGAAAATCAGTACGGCAGTTGTTGAAAGACTGATCGGGTATGCCAGCATGATTGTTTTAAACGTTCTGCTTTCCGGGAAAATGGTTTTTATCCATGTTATACGGACTCCGCAGACACCAATGGTTGTGAGTATCGCAGGAAGTAGCGAGATGCCGAATCCACGCAGATAACCGGACATGACCTCATAAAGCATACTGAATATATAAGCTGTAAAAATAAACAGAAGTCTGCTGTATCCTATGGATATTACTGCCGGGTCATTGTTGAATATTGAAAGGAGGAACTTTCCTGTCAGAAGAACAAGGATTATTGCTGCGGCAGATGCTATGGCATCTTCTATGATGCAGAGTGCGAGCGTTTTACGGCATCTTTTTATCTGTCCGGCACCGTAATTCTGTCTGACAAATGTTGTACACGCCTGACTGAATGAATTGAGTACATCGTATGCAAATATTTCTATGTTGAATGCAGCACTTGATGCCGCCATGACAGTTGTGCCAAGGCTGTTTATTGCTGACTGGATAACTATATTTGATATTGCAAAAACTGCACTCTGAATACCGGCAGGAAGTCCGATTCTGAGGATTTTACCCAGAACAGCAAGGTCAATCCGGAGTTCCTTTGTTTCAACGTGAATTTCTCTTTCCGATTTCAGCAGTTTGCGGTATAGAATTGCTGAGCTTACTACATTTGAAATTACTGTTGCAATTGCAACACCGTTTACTGTCATTTTAAGAACGATTACAAAGAACAGATTTAAAATTACATTCAGAACGCCGGATATTGCAAGGGCTTTAAGAGGGATTTTTGTTTCGCCTATACTTCTGAAGATGGCTGCTTCAAAATTGTAAAGAAAAATGGTCGGAAGTCCGAGAAGATAGATTCTGAGGTAAAGAAGTGCATATGGAAAAACTTCATCAGGAACATTCAGCATACCGAGAAGTTTTCCTGCAAATAACTCTCCTATAAGAGCAACCACAATTCCTCCTATAAGCGATACAACGATTGATGTATGTACAGAGTGCTTTACAGTTTCTCTGTCACCGCTTCCGATTGCATTTGCAATTACAACAGTTGCACCAAGTGCGATACCGATAAAAAGGTTAAGTATCAGACCTATAACCGGACTGTTTGCACCGACCGCCGCAACGGCAATAGTACTTTTTGAACCTGTGAAATTTCCCACAATGGCAACGTCTGATGCGTTGAAAAGCTGTTCGAGAATGCCTGTTGCCGCTACCGGAAGTGCAAATCGGGGAATTTTGTTCCATATAGGGCCATTCAGCATATCAATTTTGTGTTTTTGTTTTTCTGCTTCCATAAAAATCTCCTTTATAATAATTATTGTGTATTTTGTAAGGTTGAAATGTAAAATTCAAAATTTTCCTATAATATATAATACAC
>USJI01000079.1 GCA_900554975.1 uncultured Ruminococcus sp.
GGAGCTGCTATGAGGGCGGAGAAAAGCCATGTGGAAAATGCGGAACTTGTATAGACAGGGCAAACGCTTTTAGATTAAACGGCGTTGAAGACCCGGCTTTGAGGTGAATTATGGATAAAAGAGAAAAAGAAAATTTAAGCCTGCTTGGCAACAAAAATACAAAATACCCTGACAATTATGCTCCGGAAATGCTTGAAACATTTGAAAACAAGCATCAGGAAAATGATTATTTTGTAAAATTCAACTGTCCGGAATTCACAAGCCTTTGTCCTATCACAGGTCAGCCGGATTTTGCAACAATATACATTTCATACATACCAGATGTAAAAATGGTTGAAAGCAAATCTCTTAAACTTTATCTTTTCAGCTTCCGCAATCATGGTGATTTCCATGAGGACTGTGTAAACAAGATTATGAAAGACCTGATAAAGCTGATGAATCCGAAATATATTGAAGTATGGGGAAAATTTACTCCGAGAGGCGGAATTTCAATTGATCCTTACTGTAATTACGGAAGGCCTGATACCAAATGGGAAAAACTTGCGGAAAACAGACTGTTTAATCACGATATGTATCCGGAAAAAGTTGACAACAGATAAAAACGGGGTGCTAAAGCATCCCGTTTTTCTAAACTTATTTACAGAGGTTCTCATATTTTCTTTGATTTCCACTTTAACAGAAGTGCAGAGCTTATAATAACCAGAACTGAACCTGCATTATGAACAAGTACACCGATAACCGGATTAAGCACACCTGTTACAGCAAGTGCAATGGCAACGAAATTTAGTATCATTGAAAAAGTAATATTGCATTTTATAGTTATCATCATTCGCTTTGCAATTCCAAGCAGGTGCTCTTGCAACAGTAAGATCCTCAAGAAGGCTTCCAAGCTGCATAATAAAGGCAACCTCACCTGCTGCAAAGTCTTCGCCGATGCAAAGTGAAGCAACAAGTGCGATTGAAACCAGAACGTCTGCTTTGATATCAAATGCAGTTACAAGACCAATTATAGCCTCAAGAATTATCGGAACACCACATAATATTATTGCAATCCACGCCACATTAAACGGCAACAAATCCGGTGTAAAAAGGCTCACAAGAAGGGAAATTCCGCTTATTACAAGCAGGATAATATCCTTTTTAGTTCCACCAAGTTCCAGAAATTCTTCAAGCTTTCCCATAATTTTTTTCATGCTACTCAACCTCGATTCTAATATACATATGGGGGTATATGTATATTATACCATTAGGGGTATGTGTATGTCAATAGATAAAATAAAAAATCCGCAGGAATTCCCACAGATTTTTCATCTTATCCCATATTTGAAAATCTTTCAACCGCTTTAGTGAAACTTTCTATCGTCTTATCAGCATCGCCATGCTCTATGCCATCACGGACACAATGCTTTATATGTCCTTCAAGAACAACCTTTCCGCAGCCATGAAGTGCAGATTTTGCGGCATTTATCTGTGCCAGAACATCTTCACACGGAACATCTTCATCAACCATTCTGTCAATTGCCTGAACCTGACCTATAATTTTTTTCAGTCTTCTGTGCAGATTTTCAGCATCCATACATTGTTTCATTTTTATTCCTCCCGACTATACACTTATATTATATTATATTTTATCATTTGTTTTAAAGGTTGTCAACTCAAAAACCGTAACTACAGTTTCAGTTCAGCAAAACAGGACCTGCCCACAAGCAGATCCTGTTAATTTTACATTATTTTTTTATGAGTTTAGTCATGCTTTTAGCTGATATCAACATGGTAGATGTATTATGTAAAAGAGCAGATGTTGCAGGAGAAATTATTCCGGCAACGCCTGAAACAATTAGTCCGGCATTAAATCCGACAATAAAATGATAGTTTCCGCTGATACGCTTCATAAGCTCCATACTAAGTTTTCTCAGTGTCACAAGGTTTGCAATATCATCTTCACAGAGAGATATATCCGCAACTTCCCTTGCAATGTCAGAACCTCCGCACATCGCAACAGATACATCTGCCGCTGCAAGTGCCGGTGTATCATTAACGCCGTCACCGACCATGATAACCTTATGACCCTGCTCCTGAAGTTCCTTGACAAATGAACTCTTGTCTTCCGGAAGAACCTGTGATCGGTGCATATCAAGTCCCAGACTCTCTGAAACTCGTTTTGCAGCAGCTTCGCTGTCACCTGTAAGCATACATATATGTCCTATTCCAAGCTTACGCAGATCATGGATAATAGTTTTTGCATTATCTCTTACAGGATCATCAATAAGAAGCATTCCTGCAAGAACACCGCCTATTGCCAAGAAGATAGCTGAATTTCCGTCAGCACGTTCTTCTATCAGCTGTTTCTGCTCATCTGAAAGCGGAACATTTTCATCTTCAAAAACAAAATGTCCGGAACCGATTATAGCACGCTTTCCATTATAATCTGTAGCGATTCCATGTGCCACAAGATACTCTACCTTTGCGTGTTCTTCTTCATGCAGAAGTCCTTCTTCCCTAGCCTTATTGACTACTGCCGCCGCAACGCTATGTGGAAAATGTTCTTCAAGGCAAGCGGCTGTTCTCAGCACATAATCACGTTCAAACCCGTTGAATGCGATAACATCTGTAACTTCCGGATTTGCATTTGTAAGCGTTCCGGTTTTATCAAATACAATAGCATCCGCTTCTGAAAGTATCTCAAGATACTTTCCGCCCTTTACAAGTGCTCCGGTTTCAGCGGCTTCTCTCATAGCTGAAATAACCGAAACCGGTGTGGAAAGTTTTATAGCACATGAAAAGTCAACCATAAGAACACAAAGTGCCCGGCGAAGACTGCCTGTAAGTGCCAGAGCAAGGAAAAATGCAGGAAAACTGTATGGAACAATAGCGTCTGCAAGATGCTCTGCACGGCTCTGAATTCCGGCTTTGAGATTTTCCGATTCATCAATGAGTCCGATTATCTTTTGCAGACGTGAACCGTCAGAAAGACTGCGTACACAAACGGTAATCTCACCCATTTCAACGGTAGTTCCGGCAAATACACTGTCGCCGTCTTTTTTGTGAACCGGCTGTGATTCACCAGTCATTGTTGCCTGATTTACCATTGCCTCACTGTCGCAGACTGTTCCGTCAAACGGAATAACATTTCCCGCACGAACAACAACTTTATCTCCGACCTGTACTTCAGAAAACGGAACTTTAATTTCTGTACCATTATCCGAAAGCCATACATAATCTATATTAAGTGCGAGCTGCTCTGAAAGTGCAAGCTTTGTTCTTTCTCTTGTATAATCCTCAAGAAGCTCGGAAATCTGAAGCAGGAACATTACAGATGATGCAGACTTAAAGTTTCTCTGTACAAGAGATATTCCGATAGATGTCGCATCAAGTACAGATACATTCATGTTGCATTGCAGCAGGCTGTCAAGCCCCTTTAGCACATACTTTGCACCCTTGTAAATAGTCATGGCATATCTTATCGGCGCCGGCACAAATCTCATAAGAAATTTTACTGCAACAGCTTTTTCAAGGCTTTTATAAAATTTCTGATCAGCCCTGACGATAGGTGACACTTCTTTTTCCTTTATGTCACATACCTTCAGATTTTTAAGATAATCCACAATTTTACTTCTGCCGCCCTTTGTATATTCCACAAGAATACTTCCGGTCTTGTAGTTCACTTTACAAAGTGTTACACAATCCAAAGCCGAAACAGCTGATTCAAGACCACATGCCTGCTCAGGTGAAAGAAGATATTCTCTGCATCTTACTCTGAGACGGGTATATTTGTCATAAGCAATTTCAAATTTCAATTTTATTCATCTGCCTTGCTTGAAGCTTCTTCAGCTGATTCTGCTGATTTTTCATCATATCTTATATCTTCTGCATCTTCCTTTATCTTTGAAAGTGATGCGGAAGCATCATCACGAAGTTTCATTCCGCTTGCAACAGTCTTTACACAGCCATCATGGAATGTCTTGCTCTTGAGGAACTTAACTCCTGCTGTAGCTACAACTACGCCCAAAGCAAAAAATCCGGCTTTTTCATTTTTGATAAACTTCAACATAATTAACAACCTCTTTTTATTCAAATTTATTCAGCAAAATTCATCATAAATACCATTATACGAACTAAATTTTACTTGTTTTTCAGTATACCACAATCATTCTGATAAGTCAATATTGTTATATAGATTATTTTCCGAATAATTTTGAAAAAAAGCCCTCTTTTTTCTCATATGGTTCAGATCTGACTCCAAGAAGCTTATAGCCTGTCGGTTCAATAACGCTTCTGATTTTATCCTCCGGAATATTGCTTTCGGAAATAATAACTGTTTCACCTTTGCTATGGGACGATGTCACTTTTTTCACATTCAGTTCCCGGCGGATCGCATCATTTATATGACTTTCACACATTGAACAAGCCATTCCGTCAATTGAAAGTATAATTTTAAACATAATAAAAAAACCTCCTGAAATTATTACAATTTGAGTCAGCATGTGCTAACCAGTTACATTATAACTCTGCATAATCCATTTGTCAAGTATGAAGTCCGCTTTAACAGGGATAATATAAGCGAGGTGGTTTTTTGAAATATAAAAATTTAAAGGAACTGATCTGTTCGAGCAGTTCCTCCAGAAATTATCTTTTATCTTTACCTCTTCCTGTTCAGATAAGACTGCATGAACAGGATAAATTTATCCACACTCAGTTTGAACTGAGAAAAAATGCAGAACACATTTTAAAATATGATTATGACATCTGAGCATTCACTGCCTGACGCTTTTTCATTTTCGACCAGCTTACAAATCCGTAAATATCGTTTGCAAGGAAAATCACAAAGCAGATTGTTACAGAAAGATATGATATATCAGATATAGTTGCAAGTCCCCAGAGAATTATCAGTATAACATCATTTGCCGCATATGCAACAGCATAAAATTCATTTCTTCTGAATGTCAGATAAACAGCAAGAAAGCTTGTGGTTACTGAAATTGTACTCGGAACAAGGTTAGCCGTATCAAACGCTTTAAGGATAAAATAGAACAATACCGTTACTGCGACAGCAGCGACCGACATAAGAATGACTTCCGTTTTTCCTATCGTATTTACCTTTACTTCTGTTTTTTCATTGCTGTATGGATTCCTGAGCCATGAAATAAGTGCGAAAACAGCCATAGGACCTGTCATTCCAAGATATGTTATCATTTCGCCGTAATATGCAAATGAGTAGGAAATTATTCCGTAAAGAATGCTGAAAAATATTGCAAAAAATGGTCCGAGAGGATTTCCCTTTGCGCTGAATATCAGCGATGTTGCACCAATAAGCGAAGCCGCAAGTGACAGATAATTTCCGCTGCGGTCAAGCACGAAAAAAGAAAACACAATAGTAAAAACAGATATTCCCCAGAGCAGAAGTTCTCCCTTCGTAAAATTTCCGAATAATTTTCTTATTCTGTTCATAACATTCTCCTTTCCCGCCAGCGGAACAAAAAAGCATTCGACTGTATATCTTCAAAGACCTAACGACATACAGCGAATGCTTTCGCATTTTCTACCCGGTGGCAGATATATTCAACTTAAACTGGATATAGTATATCATAATCCGTCACAAAATTGCAATACACGTCTGCAACGAAAAATGTTTATACAACTACAGATATTTTGTTTATTTATTACAGTTTTTCTTTTTCCTTTTCCTTCTGATTCTGCTTTGGAGAAGCATTGCTCCTGCTCCCATAACGGCTATGCCCATACCGATAAGAACTGTACTCTTTTTAAGTTTTTTTGCAGGTTTCTTTTCAATGGTATCATTTATAACTGCACTGATTTTTTCCTTATCAATAATATGCGGAGCAAGGACTGTTTCCGCATAATTGAATTCAAGATTTCCTGAAAGAACAATAAGTTTCATATGGTGCGTTC
>USJI01000080.1 GCA_900554975.1 uncultured Ruminococcus sp.
TATAAATATATAAGCCATACGGATTCTTCACTTGCAGGTGAAAACGTCCAGTTTGACAGAAATGAATTTTCAGATGAAAAAGGCTCATTCTCATCTGAATTTGATGGTCAGGAAGTTCTGGTTCAGTACCTTAAAGATGATAACAAAATAATTATTGGCATGGTTCCCTACAAAGAAATATATAAAAGAAGAAATACAATAATCCGCTGGATTCTCTTTTCTGTGCCGACAACTTCTGCAATCATAACACTTGCTATCAGAAATGAATTTCTGAAAATACACGAATCGAAAGATACAAATAAAGAAACGCTTTGAAAGGCGTTTCTTTTTTCATGTAATCTGATGATTAAAATTTATTTTTAAAATTGCTGGACTTTTTTGTTTAAATAATGTATAATATGTAATGTGTTGCTGTATATCATCATAAAAGCAATAACTGTCTGAAGAAAAGGCGGTAAATATGAACAGAAATATATTATATTATCTTGAACAGTCAGCATCAGAATTTTCTGAAAAATGTGCTGTTAAAGATGAAACAAAAAAGTTTACATATAGGGAACTTTATACATACAGCCGGAAAATCGGCACTGCCCTTTCCGGCATAATTGAAAAAGGCGAACCTGTCGGTGTATTCATGGAAAAAAGTGCAGATGCCATTTGTGCATTTTTCGGAATTGTATATGCAGGCGGATTTTATTCTGTACTCAACAATGAGCTTCCACCAGGAAGACTTAAACAGATAGAATCAGTTCTTGCTCCGAAAGCAATAATTACAAACAAAGAACTGCAAGACACTGCATCTGAAATTTTTCCGGAAAGAAACATTCTTTTGATTGAGGACCTTGCTGAAACTCCTGAAAATGAATTTATTCTGGGTAAGATACGAGAAAATATGATAGATACCGATCCCCTGTACATTAACTTTACTTCAGGTTCAACCGGAACACCTAAGGGAATAGTCGTTTCACACAGAAGTGTGATTGATTTTACAGACTGTTTTACAGAGGTTTTCAGCATAACAAACAGCGATATTATAGCAAATCAGGCTCCGTTTGATTTTGATGTATCTGTAAAAGACATTTATTCTGCAATAAAAACAGGGGCAACTCTCGTAGTAATACCAAGATATATGTTCTCAGCACCAGCTAAACTGATGGATTTCCTGTGTGACAATAACATTACTGTAATGATATGGGCAGTTTCTGCTCTCTGCCTTCTTAGCACATTCCATGTACTGGATTACAGAGAACTTTCCACAGTGAAAAAGATACTTTTCAGCGGTGAAGTAATGCCGCTTAAAGTGCTGCGTGATTTCAGAAAGCATCTGCCTGACGTTCAGTACGTTAACCTTTACGGTCCGACTGAAATAACCTGTAACTGCACATACCATATTCTTGACAGCGAACGTGATTATTCTTCCGGTATTCCTGTCGGCAGACCGTTCCCGAATGAAGACGTTTTCCTGCTCGATGAAAATGATAAAAAAATCATCAGCCCGGATACCGCAGGAGAAATATGTGTAAGAGGTACTGCTCTGGCTCTTGGTTATTACTCCTCTCCGCAGCAGAATGAAAAACACTTCGTTCAGAATCCTCTGAATCCTTATTATCCGGAACTTATCTACCGTACCGGTGACTTAGGAAAATATGATGAAAACGGAGATCTTATATTCAGCGGACGCAAGGATTTTCAGATAAAGTATATGGGGCACCGTATTGAACTTGAAGAAATCGAACGTGAAATGGCATCCATAGAAGGCGTCGAACGCTGCTGCTGCATATTTGACGAAAAGAAGTCCAGACTTAAAGGTTTTTATATCGGAAGCATTGATAAAGACAAACTGTTTGCAGAAATGAAAAGCAGTCTGCCGGCATTTATGGTTCCCGGAATACTCAGACGTATAGATGAAATGCCTCTGACCAAGAACGGCAAGACAGACAGAAAAAAACTTGCAGAAAGTGCAGGCGAAAAAAAGATTTGAACAATTTAATAAAGGAAAGCAAAACCGCCTTCTATGTTTTTGATACAGAAAAGGCAAAGAAAAGAATATCGTATTTAAAGCAGCATCTTCCGGAAAACGTTTCCATTTGTTATGCTGTAAAAGCAAATACATTTATTATCAAAGAACTTATTAATGAGGTTGACCGCTTTGAGGTCTGCTCCCCCGGAGAAGCAATGATATGTCAGCAGCTCAACGTTCCCGAAAGCCAGACTGTCATATCAGGCGTTTACAAAACTCCTTCTTTTATCGAACAGCTAGTTGCTTCCTCTGATGGAAGAATATACACAGTTGAATCAATGACACAGTTTCAGCTTCTTGCCGGACTGTCCGAGAAATATCAGCGTATTCTCCCCATTCTCATAAGGCTTACCAACGACAGCCAGTTCGGAATAAATGAAGAAGAAATAGAACAGATAATTTCCCAGAGGGATAATTATAAATACCTTGATTTTTCAGGTATACAGTTCTTTTCGGGAACTCAGAAAACTTCCGTCAAGAAGATAAAGCGCGAACTCAGACAGCTTGATTCACTCCTGTTAAAACTTCACGAAAAGTACGGTTTTGAAACCCGTGAACTTGAATATGGTTCAGGATTCCCCGTCGCTTATTTTCAGGACGATTCTGTAAATGAGGAAGAAATATTTTCCGGATTTGCAGACGGAATAAACGAAATGGTCTGCAAACCTAAAATAACCCTTGAGCTCGGCAGAAGTATTGCCGCATCATGCGGACAATATTACACTCATATTGTCGATATAAAGCGAAACAAGGGACAGAATTACATTCTTATTGACGGCGGAATGCACCATCTGGTGTATTTCGGACAACATATGGCAATGAAACATCCGTTTTTATCAGTATGCGGAAAGGAGGATTTGCCCAAAACGGATGTTTGGAATATATGCGGCTCACTTTGTTCAATGAACGATATTGTCGCAAAACAAGTTCCCCTGCCGGATATTGAAATCGGAAATACTATCTGCTTTGAAAATACCGGTGCATATTGCATGACCGAAGGTATCTCGCTGTTTTTAAGCCGTGAGCTTCCTGAGGTATATTTAAAAAAAGAAAATGGTGAAGTGGTCTGTGTCAGAAAAACATTTGAAACATCAGATCTCAACACACCAGATTATTAAAAAGGAGACAAAAACAATGGAAAGATTATTTGAAATTTTAGAGGACATTCAGCCTGACGTTGATTACAAAAACTGTACAGACCTGATAGACGGTCATCATCTTGATTCCCTGTCTATCATCTCACTTATTGCTGAACTTGAGGACGAATATGACATTACAATCCCTGCCGTTGAAGTTATTCCTGATAATTTCAATTCAGCAGAGGCTATGTGGAATATGATACAGCGTCTGCAAGAGGACGAATAATATGAGTTTTACCTCACTGTTTCTTGCCGGAAAAGTCCAGGGACTCACTTCATATTTCTCCATAACATTTCTTGTCATGTTTTTTCCGCTTTGCATACTGCTCTATGCTGTCATGCCTCAGAAAGCAAAGAAATATTATCTTCTTACAGTAAGCTGCGGATTTTTCTGGCTTATAAGCGGAAAGCTCATTGCATACCTGTTTCTGTCAATTCTGTCCGCACATTATTTCGGTATATGGATGGACAGAATACATACACAGAGAACTGCCGCAGTAAAAGGTGCCGAAAAGGAAAACCGCAAGGCTATTAAAAAAGCATATCTTGAAAAGAGCAGATATGTTCTTATATTTGCGGCTGTACTTAACATCGGCGCATTGCTGATGCTTAAATACACTCCGTTTTTCACAACCAATGTAAATTCTCTGTTCGGTCTGCTTAATATTGGATTATGTATTCATGTTCCGAAATATCTTATGCCTATCGGTATTTCATTTTTCACTTTACAGTCGCTGTCATATCTTTTTGATGTTCACAGGGAAACAATAAAGCCGGACGAAAACATTTTCCGTCTTGCACTTTTTATTTCATTTTTCCCGCAGATTGTTGAAGGCCCGATATGCCGTTACAGCCAGACTGCCCAGCAGTTATGGGATGTAAAACAGATAGAATTTACAAATCTTACTCATGGTATCCAGCGTATCATTTACGGACTCATGAAAAAGCTCGTTATCGCCGACCGTCTTAATCCTATTGTAAAAACTGTCTTTAAAAATTACAATGAATATGATGGCGGAATAATTGCCATTGCTGCTATTTGCTACACAATTCAGCTGTATATGGATTTTTCCGGAACTATGGATGCAGTTATGGGTATTGCCGAGATATTCGGAGTTAAAATGCCTGAAAACTTCCAGCGTCCGTTCTTTTCAAAAACCATTTCGGAATTCTGGCAGAGATGGCATATCACTCTTGGTTTATGGTTCAAGGACTATATCTTCTATCCTGTTACCATGTCCAAACCTATGAAAAACCTGACATCATCAGCAAGAAAGAAGCTCGGAAATCATTTCGGCCCTCTTGTCGCAGGAAGTATAGCTCTTTTCTGCGTATGGTTCTGCAACGGTTTATGGCATGGTGCCGCATGGCACTATATCTTCTTCGGAATGTATCATTTTGCATTCATTCTTATAGGTAATATCATTTCACCGGCTGTCAAATGGACCAATAAAAAACTTCACATAAATTCTGAATGGTTTGTTTACAGACTTCTTCAGATGATAAGAACAAGCATACTCGTCGTTATAGGCGAACTTTTCTTCCGTGCGGAAGGTCTTAGAGCTGGTCTTGCAATGTTCAGAAAAATGGTAACTGATTTCCATTTTTCACAATTTAATGAAAAAATGCTTGAAAGCATAAGCATGGACCGTTATGATTTTATAATAATGGCTGTTGCCCTGCTTATCATATTTGTTATAAGCATATTAAATGAAAAAGGAATTGTTGTAAGGGATTCACTTCAAAAATGCAACGTCGTTGTACGATGGGCAGTTTTGTATGCCCTTATAATGTTTATCGTTATATTCGGTGCATACGGATTCGGATATTATGCACTTGACCCGATATATGCCAATTTCTAAGGAGTTTAACTATGCGGATAAATGTAAAAAGATTATTATCCTCTTTATTATTCATTGCTTTGCTTATAGTTCTTCTGATAGTTTCATCACTTATATTCCAGCCGAAAAACAATTACAGAAAAAGAGCTTCAAAAGACCCTATGGCAAGCGGAATATACAGTGAACCGGCTGATACAATAGATGCTGTATTTTTAGGTGACAGCGAAGCATACTGTTCCTTTGTTCCTCTGAAAATATGGCATGACTACGGTATTGCAACATACGTCTGCGGAACAACGGCTCAAAAGCTCTGTTATTCTGTTGAGATACTTCAGAATTCTTTTAAAAATCAGAACCCTGAAATAGTTTTTCTTGAAACGAATGCAATTTTCAGAAAATTCGGCAGAGCTGAGGAAATGTTCCAGCAGGCTGAAAAAGTAATGCCGATACTTCGTTATCATGACCGCTGGAAGGTACTCAGCACCGCTGATTTTTCCACCAAAATAGAATATACCTGCATAGACAGGGACAAAGGTTATGTTTATAATGCATCAACTCAGGCGGCTGATGACAAGGACTATGGAATCAAATCAGACGAAAAAGCAGAGATACTTCAGAAAAATATTGATTATGTCAAAGAAATAAAGGATTTTTGCGACAAAAATAATGCACGTCTTGTTCTGGTAAGCACTCCAAGTACCAAAAACTGGAATTACACAAAGCATAACAGTATTGTTGACCTTGCTGACGACCTTGATGTTGAATATATTGATATGAATATTCCATCATCAGGTGTTAAAATTGACTGGTCAAAGGATTCAAGAGATATGGGTGACCATCTGAATCTCAGGGGAGCATTAAAAGCTACAAACTGTCTTGGTGAATATCTTCATGAACAGAAT
>USJI01000081.1 GCA_900554975.1 uncultured Ruminococcus sp.
GTGGCTCATATCTGTTCAGACCCGACCATGATAAAGGGCTTTACGGAGGGTGCAGATATTCATACGTCAACAGCGGCACAGGTTTTCGGACTTCCGGAAGAAATGGTGACTCCTGAAATGAGAAGTGCGGCAAAGGCGGTAAACTTCGGAATAATTTATGGTATCGGTGCATTTTCACTTTCAAAGGATATAAATGTAAGCGTCTATGAGGCAAAGAAATATATCAGCGATTATCTGCATAATTTCCCGAATGTTGAAAAGTTTATGAATGATACAGTTGAGAAAGCAAAAAGGGACGGATATGTAACAACCATGTTCGGCAGAAGAAGATATGTTCCGGAACTGACAGCTTCAAACAAGATGATGCAGGCGGCAGGCAGAAGAATCGCTATGAACACTCCTGTTCAGGGAAGTGCGGCAGATATTATCAAGATTGCAATGGTAAAGGTTTATCAGCGTCTTCGTGATGAAGTGCCGGATGCAAGACTTATTCTTCAGGTGCACGATGAACTTATCGTTGAGTGTGATGTCAAAGATGCAGATGCGGCGGCAAAAATACTCTCTGAGGAAATGACGGGTGCCTGTGAACTGAAAGTACCGCTTACAGCAGATGTGAACAGAGGTGACAGCTGGTATGATGCAAAAGGCTGATATAAGAAAATGTTCAGCAGCTGATGTAAAGGAAATAGCGGAAATTGAAAAAAACTGTATTCCGGACGGCTGGTCTGAAAAGGCTTTTGAAGAATGGCTCAGCGGTGACGGAAAGATTTTACTCGGTGCATTTGCAGATGGCAGAATGATTGGCTTTGCAAATGGTTCATGGGTGATTGATGAAGGCGAACTGCTTAATATTGCAGTACTGGAAGAATATCGCCGACATGGCACAGCGGCATTGCTTTATGAACAGATTGAAAAGGAATTTTCAGACAATGGCGTCGGGACTGTTTATCTGGAAGTAAGGGAGAAAAACACTCCTGCTATAAAATTTTATCAGAAAAACGGTTTTGAGCAGAACGGACTGAGAAAAAATTATTATAAAAATCCGCATGATAATGCTGTTTTAATGTGCAAAAAAATAATTGGATAATGGTGATGAACAATGCTTATACTTGGAATCGAAAGCTCATGCGACGAAACAGCCGCAGCAATTTCAGAAAACGGAACGAAAATACTTTCTTCTGTTGTATCGACTCAGATAGAGGAACACAGAAAATATGGCGGAGTAGTGCCGGAAATAGCTTCCCGAAGACACTGTGAAAATATTCTCGGAGTTACGAAGAAAGCTCTTGAAGATGTAGGAAAAACACTTGATGATATTGATGCGGTGGCTGTAACATATGCTCCCGGACTTATAGGAGCATTGCTGGTTGGCGTGAATTTTGCAAAGGGACTTGCTCTTGCGTCGGGAAAACCGCTTGTACCGGTGCATCACATTTCCGGACATATTGCGGCAAACTATATTGCCCATGAGGAACTGAAACCGCCTTATCTGTGCCTTGTTGCAAGCGGCGGACATTCGCATATTGTTGAAGTGGCTGACTACACAAAATTTCATGTTATAGGAAGAACAAGAGACGATGCGGCAGGTGAATGCTTTGACAAGTGTGCAAGGGCAATGGGATTTCCTTATCCGGGCGGAGTACATATAGATAAAGCTGCGGCAAGCGGCAATGCAGATGCATTTGAACTTCCTAAGCCGAAAGTTGCAGGAAGTGAATATGATTTCAGTTTTTCCGGACTCAAAACAGCGGTTATAAATCTTCTTCACAATTCCCAGCAGAAGGGAATAGAGGTAAACAGAGAGGATCTGAGTGCATCACTGCAAAGCAGAATTTCAGAAATACTCTGTGAAAAAACTATGCTTGCCGCCGAACATCTCGGATATAAAACAATTGCAATAGCAGGCGGTGTTTCTGCAAACAGTGGAGTAAGGGGAGCATTTGAAAAAGCGTGCAGGGAACGTGACATGAAACTTTATATGCCGCCGCTTAGCCTTTGCGGTGACAATGGTGCTATGATAGCCTGTCAGGGATATTATAATTATATTGCCGGACAGCGTGGAGATGAAAGCCTTAATGCGGTTGCAACCCTTTCTCTGGAAGATATCTAAGAACCCGGACTAATAAAAAAGGACGCTTTAAAGCGTCCTTTAATTTTAATTTCAGTCACCGAATGAAATACCCAGATCTTTTGCTGTTTTGACGAGCTGATCTTCAGGGTCAACGAATTTAGTCTTTCCGGCAATATCTTCAAGCTTATTTGCTGTGATTTTTCCGCCGACTTTTGCAACCGTTCTTCCATATTTTTCGTGGGCAATGAGTTCAGCCGCATGAACACCAAACTGTGTTGCAAGAATTCTGTCATAAGCACTCGGACTTCCGCCTCTGAGCATATGTCCCGGTACGCAGGTTCTTGTTTCCAATCCTGTTTTAGCCTGTATCTGTGCGGCAATTCTGTTTGTTGCAGTTGTGATTCCGGCTTCAGCACGAAGCTTTGCACGTTCTTTCTTTTTCATTTTTGCTTCCTGTACATCAAATACACCTTCAGCAACGGCAACGATTGAGAAATTTTTTCCGCTTTCACTTCTCTTTATAACTGACTGGCACACCTTGTCAATGTCATAAGGAATTTCAGGAATGAGAATTATATCTGCACCTCCGGCAATACCGGCGTTCAGGGTAAGCCATCCGGCTTTGTTGCCCATTATTTCACAGAGAAGGATTCTTGAGTGGCTGTTTGCCGTTGTGTGGAGTCTGTCAAGAGCGTCTGTTGCAATATCAACAGCTGTATGAAAACCGAAAGTCACATCAGTTCCGTAAATGTCATTATCAATTGTTTTAGGAAGACCGATTACGTTAAGACCTTCATCTGAAAGCAGACGGGAGGTTTTGTGCGTTCCGTTTCCGCCGAGAGTAAGAAGACAGTCAAGCTTCTGCTTTTTGTAGGTTTCCTTCATGTTCTTTACTTTGTCAACATTGTCATCGCCGATAACCTGCATCATCTTGAATGGCTGACGCTTTGTGCCGAGAATAGTTCCGCCTCTTGTAAGGATTCCGGAAAATTCCTCAGGTTTCATATCACGGCAGATATTGTTGATAAGTCCGTAGTAACCTTCGGCAATGCCGACAATTTCAACATTTTCAGTACCCATTTTTTCATAACATGCCTTGGCAACACCTCTTATTGTTGCATTGAGTCCCGGACAGTCACCGCCGCTTGTAAGAATTCCTATACGTTTTTTCATATTTTACCTCCCTGGCCGTCTGAAAAATGACGAACGGCTCGCTAAAATTTTACATAAATTTAATTTGTTCAAAATATATAATGCGCTGTTTTTATTATACCAATTTTTATGTAAAATGTCAACAACGAGAGCACTTTCAATCAAATATTTTTTTATTTTTCACCTGTTATACACATTATGGAATTATAATGTAATCATAAATTTGATATAGGTTTTACAGCCCTGAAATATGCTGTAAAAAATCCGACATGATAAGGAGATTTAAGTATGTATAAGATTCTTGTTGTTGATGATGAGGTAAATATCAGACGAGTTGTCCGTGAATATGCTGAATTTGAAGGATACGAGATATCAGAAGCAGAAAACGGCATGGAAGCAGTTGAAATGGTAAAAAACAATGACTATGACCTTATAGTTATGGATATTATGATGCCGAAACTTGACGGTTTTTCTACCTGCAAGGAAATAAAGAAGTATAAAACAATTCCGGTTATTATGCTTTCGGCGAGGGGCGAGGAATACGATAAACTTTTCGGATTTGAACTCGGAATAGATGATTATGTTGTAAAGCCTTTTTCTCCTAAGGAACTGATGGCGAGAATAAAAGCAGTTCTGAAAAGAAATACGGCGGCAGAAACAGCTGTTCCGGAAAAGATAAAATTTGAGGGACTTGAAATAGACCTTGCCGGACGTGAGGTTTATGTTGACGGGCAGAAAGCTTCGATGACTCCTAAGGAATATGACCTTCTTTTCTATCTTGTGAAAAATAAAAATCTGGCTCTTACAAGGGACAAGCTTCTTGAAGAAGTCTGGGGATACGATTCCTTCGGGGATGACAGAACAGTTGATACACATATCAAAATGCTCAGAAACAGCCTTGGACCTTACAGAAAATTTATTGTTACATTGAGAGGAATGGGATATAAATTTGAGTACACCCAGAACTAAAACAGCCGTAAGCCTTAAATTCCGCATATGGGAATATTTTATATTTTTTACTGCGGTTGTATTTATAATGCTTTGGTTTTTTCAGATAGTCTTTCTGGAAAACTTTTATGAAAAAATGAAAATTTCTGATGTCCGGAGAACTGCTTCGCAGATTATTGATGAATACGGAAGCGATGATTACAGCAATCTTCTGACAAATATAGCCTTGACAAATGATCTTTGCATTGAAATTGTCGATAAATACGGAAGAACGATATATACAAAAGATACTCTTGGCAAAAGCTGTCTTATTCACAGTCCTGACTCAATGAAGAGCGAATTTCTCGCAAAGCTCAAGGACAGCGGAGAGGATACTGTATATTTCAAAAAATACAATCCGGCAATAAGCAATGACACGCTTGTGCTGGCAGCGGTAATCGGTGATTCGGACGATCCGGAGGGATACCTTCTGATAAACAGTCCGCTTGTACCGGTCGGCTCGACAGTTTCAATTATAAAAAGACAGTTGCTTATTATAACGGTATATCTTGTTGCACTCAGCCTTGTTATATCATTCTTTATGGCAAGACGTATTTCAGAACCAATTGCGAAAATTACCAAATCCGCTGAAAAAATGGCGTCCGGAAACTATAATATAAAATTCGAGGGCGGAGATTATCTGGAGATACAGCAGCTTGCAAGTACGCTTACTTATGCAGGTCAGCAGATATCAAAGGTTGATGCGATGCAGAGAGATCTTATCGCCAATGTTTCCCACGATCTGAGAACACCTCTTACAATGCTTAAAGCCTATGCGGAAATGATAAGAGATCTTTCAGGAGATAATCCTCAGAAGCGTAACGAACATCTTGAAATAATTATTGAGGAAACGGACAGGCTTGCACAGCTGGTAAATGACATTCTTGACCTAGGAAAACTTGAAGACGGAAACCAGAAACTGAATTATTCTGAATTCAACATAAAAGTTCTTATGCAGGATATTATTGCAAGGTATGACGGACTTTCCAAAAAGAAAGATTACCATATTCATTTTGAACCGGACGATGATATTCTGGTAAGATGCGATATAATCAAGATACAACAGGTTATTTACAATCTTATAAATAATGCTGTGAATTATACAGGCGATGACAAGCAGGTATTTGTACGGCAGAAAAATAAAGAGGACTGCGTAAGAATTGAAGTTTCAGATACAGGACAGGGTATTTCATCGGACAAGATAAAGCTTATTTTTGATAAGTACTATCGTTCAGAAAATCATAAGCGTGAAGTTGTCGGAACGGGTCTGGGACTTTCAATTGTCAAAGCTATACTGAAAAAGCACGGATATAATTTCGGAGTTTACAGCGTTGTCGGAAAAGGTTCAACTTTCTGGTTTGAAATAAAAGACCTTGTAAAGGACGAAAAGGAAGATCCTCCAGAAGAAATTCAACAGGAAAAGAAGTCTGAAAAATGGCATCATGAAAAAAAGCATGAGCATGACAAGGACAAAGAACAAAAGTAATATAGAGGGCGCTTTTTTATATAAAAGCGTCCTTTCTTATGAAAAAAATTAAACTATATCCTTTCAGATTTTTTTCAAGGGCTTTTCACATGGATTTCACAGATGAAATATATAATACAAACATACTCAGTAATGAGTATAACATTTCGATTTAACGTTTTACCCCAGCGTTAAATTAAAA
>USJI01000082.1 GCA_900554975.1 uncultured Ruminococcus sp.
GTCCCCGAATAAAGGCACTTGTTGCAGTAAGTTCTGCGACAATTGCTTTTGACAAACCTTTTTCATATGCTGTTCCATATGCTCTTACTGATAAAGCTGTACCGGGGGTTCGTGTTATCGTGCCCTTTGGCAAGGGTAACCGCAAAAGAACAGGACTGATACTGGAAACGGCTCCATGGGAAACCGGTGAAGAAAATTCGCTGAAAGAAATTATTTCCGTAGCTGACAGTGAACCGGTTCTGAATGCTGAAATGATGGGACTTATCGGCTGGCTGAAGGATAATACTTTCTGCACTTATTATGATGCAGTTAAAACAATGATTCCTTCGGGCATGAACATAAACATCAGAGAACATTACTCTTTGACAGGTAAAACTGTGGAAACAGAGCTTTCTGAAAAAGAGCGTAAAGTTCTGGAATATATGAAAAAGTCATCTGATACAGACGTGCTTGCGGAAGAAGTCAAGGCGGCAGGAAACGGACTTGTACTTGAATCGCTTATAGCAAAAGGGTTTATAGAGTACAGACTTTCCGGTAAACAGAACACAGGCGACAGCAGTGTAAGAATGCTGACTCTTACAGATGAATACAAGGCTGAACCGAAAAAGTTCCGGCTGACTGCAAAGCAGAAAAAGCTTGCTGAGGTGGTTTCAGAGCATAATGAGCTTTCGGTTAAAGAAGCGTGTTATCTTGCAGGTTGTGGCGATTCTGTTGAAAAAAGACTTGTTTTGTCCGGTGCCGCAAGGGAAACCGAGCATGAGGTTTTCCGTACGGTTGACATGGTGAGCGGAAGTAAACGTGACTTTGATTCAGTTGTGCTGTCGGAAGAACAGAAAAGTGTTTTTGACAGGGTGAATGCTCAGATGCAGTCGGGGAAACCGCATTGTTTTCTGCTCCATGGTGTTACGGGAAGCGGTAAAACGTCAGTTTTTGAAAAACTGATAGGAGAGTGCATAAAGTCAGGGAAACAGGCAGTACTGCTTATTCCTGAAATTTCTCTTACGCCACAGACTGTACGCAGATTTCAGGAGCTTTTCGGGGAAACGGTTGCTGTTATTCACAGCGGACTTTCTCTCGGCCAGCGTATGGATGAATACAAACGAATAAAAAGGGGACTTGCAAAAATTGCTGTGGGAACACGAAGTGCAGTTTTTGCTCCTTTTGACAATATAGGTATTATAATTGTGGACGAGGAGGGTGAACGTTCGTACAAGTCGGATAGTTCACCGAGGTACAGTGCAATTGATGTGGCAAAAAAACGCTGCCGCACTCATAATGCTGTACTTCTGCTTGCGTCTGCCACACCATCAATAGAAAGCTACTACTACGCACAGAAAGGTGTGTATGAGCTTTTGGAGATGAAAAAAAGATATTCGGGAGCAGTCCTGCCGCAGGTCGGTATAGTTGATATGAACGAAGAACGGCTTGACGGTAACACTTCTGAATTTAGCGGAATACTTGCTGATGAAATAAATACGAATCTGAAAAATCATGAGCAGACCATACTGCTTCTGAACCGCAGGGGTTATCACACCATTATAAGCTGCTGTGACTGTCACAAGCCTGTGTACTGTCCGAACTGTAGTATTCCGATGACCTATCACAAGGTAAACGGTACTATGATGTGTCATTACTGCGGACATTCACAGCCGCCTGTTGAATGCTGTCCTTCATGCGGAAGCACAAGAATGATGCAGATGGGATTCGGCACTCAGAAGGTTGAGGAACAGCTTCAGAATATGTTTCCGGAGGCTAAGATTCTTCGTATGGATGCTGACACGACAATGTCAAGGTATTCCTACGAAAGGAATTTTAAGGATTTCGGAAACGGGAAGTATGATATAATGATAGGTACGCAGATGATTGGAAAGGGACTTGACTTTCCGAACGTAACACTTGTCGGCATACTTTCAGTGGACAAGGCCCTTTATGCCGGAGATTTCAGAAGCTATGAGCGGACGTTTTCCCTTGCGGCACAGGTTGTCGGCAGGTGCGGACGTGGTGACAAGCCGGGAAGGGCGTATCTTCAGACGTTTATGCCCGACCATTATGTGCTGAACCTTGCGGCGGCTCAGGATTATCAGCAATTTTACAGGGAGGAAATTGCTGTAAGACGTGCACTTATTTTTCCGCCGGTATGCGATATATGCGTTATCGGAATAAGCGGTGAAAAGGATGAGTGTGCGGCAGATGCATCGCAGGAAATACTCGGAATAATAAAAAAACTTCTGAGCGGCGGCGTTAAGTTCCCGCTGAGAGTGCTTGGCCCTGTGAAATGTTCATATGGTAAAATAAATGGTAAATACAGATACAGACTTATACTTAAATGTAAAAATACGTCTGATTTCAGAGAATTTGTCCGGAAAATACTTTCGAAAACGGCAAAAATAAAGGAATTCAGCAATATCAATGTTTTTGCTGATATTAACGGTGATATCGGCATATAGTATATACAGCGGAGGAAATTATGGCACTTAGAAAAATAGTAACAAAAGAAGATCCGATTCTTTATAAAGTCTGCAAGCCTGTTGAGGTATTTGATGACAAGCTTGCAAGCCTTATTGATGATATGATACAGACTCTTAAAAAAGCACAGGGTGTCGGACTTGCCGCACCTCAGGTGGGGTTTCTCAAGAGAATCTTTATAATGGATCTCGGTGAGGGAATTATCGAATGCGTAAATCCGCAGATATTGAAAACAAGCGGAAAGCAGAGAGTTGTGGAAGGTTGTCTGTCATGCCCTGATGACTGGGGATATGTTACAAGACCTAATAAGTGCCGTCTTAAAGCACAGAACAGATACGGCGAATATTTTGAACTTACTCTAAAGGAACTTGGTGCACAGTGTGCCTGTCACGAAAATGACCATCTTGATGGTAAACTTTTTGTTGACAAGATTGAAGAACGTGTAAAGCCGTCAGAGGACTGATTACGGATTGGAGAAGCTTTATGAAAATTGTTTTTATGGGAACTCCGGATTTTTCTGTACCATGCCTTAAAGCACTTGCAGAAAACGGTTATGATATTCCGGCAGTTTTTACACAGCCGGACAAGCCTAAGGGCAGGGGTTATAAAATGATACCTCCTCCGGTAAAAAAGTGTGCAGAGGAATACAATATTCCTGTTTTTCAGCCGCTTTCACTCAGAAAGGGCGAAGATGCTGAAAAGTCACTGAAAACACTTGAAGAAATCGCTCCTGATCTGATAATTGTTGTGGCGTACGGACAGATACTTCCAAAGGAAATTCTTGAACTTCCAAGACTGGGTTGCATAAATATCCATGCATCACTTCTTCCTGAATACAGAGGCGCAGCTCCTATACAGAGAAGTATTCTTGACGGTAAAACCAAAACGGGTGTAACTTCCATGATGATGTCCGAGGGTCTGGATACAGGCGATATGCTTATAAAAAGAGAAACTCAGATAGGTGAAGATGAAACTTCTGCGGAACTTACTGACAGACTTTCGGAAATCGGTGCAGAACTACTTCTTGAAACTGTCAAAGCGGCAGAGGAGGGCACTCTGAATCCTGAAAAACAGGACGATTCGCTTTCATGCTATGCAAAGATGATAACCAAAGATATGAGTGCACTTGATTTTTCAAAACCTGCACAGGATGTTCATAATACCATAAGAGGTGTTACAGGTTTTACAATGATGGGCGGCAAACGCCTTAAAGTATACAAAAGCACCCTTTGCGGAAGTGTTTCAGGAGAAGCCGGAACTATTGCAGATCCAAATGAATTTATTGTTGCTTGCGGTGACGAAAACGGAGTTAAGTTCCTTGAAGTCCAGGCTGAGGGCGGCAAACGCATGAATACAGGGGATTTTCTAAGGGGAAGAAAGCTTGAAAAAGGACAGATGCTGGGCTAAAGGAAAGGAATAGTTATGTTTTTTTATGATTATTACTGGCTTGCATTGATTCCGCTTGTTATAGCTATGCTTGCCTCATGGAATGTAAAATCGACATATTCAAAGTATCAGAAAATAAGAAACGGCAGAGGTCTTACCGGTGCAATGGCGGCAAGACAGATTCTTGACGCAAATGGTCTTACAAATATTCCGATAGAGCATATTTCCGGGGAACTTTCAGACCACTTTGATCCACGCTCAAACGTGGTAAGACTTTCTGATTCCACATATAACAGTTCATCAGTTGCGGCTGTCGGAGTTGCGGCACACGAAGTAGGTCATGCTTTGCAGTATGCAAACAACTATACTCCTATGAAATTAAGAAGTGCAATAATCCCACTTACAAATATCGGCTCCACACTTTCATATCCGTTGGTTCTGATTGGTATAATTATGGGAAATTCCTATGTCGGTGATTTCTTTGTTAATGTCGGAATCATTCTTTTTCTTGCGGTAGTTTTATTCCAGTTTGCAACTTTGTTTGTGGAATTTAACGCAAGTGCAAGAGCTATGAAAACGCTCGACAGCTATAAGATACTTGAGGGAAATGAGCTTAAAATGTCCAGGAAAGTTCTGACTGCGGCTGCACTTACTTACGTTGCGGCATTGTTTACAGCAGTTGTGAACCTTCTCAGACTGATACTCATTGCATCGGGCAGAAACAGAAACGGACGTGACTGATGGCAGATGCAAGAACTGAAGCAGTAAAACTGCTTGGAAAAACTTTTTCAAAGGGCGGATATTCAAACATACTTCTTGATAAAACACTTGAGAAATCTGCTCTTGATGAAGCTGATAAAAAACTTTGTGCAGCACTGTATTACGGTGTCCTCGAAAGAAAGATAACGCTTGATTATATAATTTCCTGCTATTGTAAGCAGGGAATTTCCCGTTTGAATCCGGAAGTGCAGAATATACTTCGTACCGGTATTTATCAGATAAAATATATGGATAATATTCCGGACAGTGCGGCTGTGAATGAAAGTGTCAAAATAGCCAAAAAGTTAAAGCTTGGCAGACTTTCGGGTCTGGTGAATGCCGTTCTGAGAAATTTTCTGAGAGATGGTGCAGAAATCAGATATCCTCAGAAAAAGTCTGAGAAAATGTCTGTGGAATACTCTGCTCCGGAATGGCTTACAAAACTTCTTTTAGACAATTATCCGGAAGAACAGGCAGTATCACTTCTGCAAAGTTCGGTGAACAAACCGCCTGTAACCATAAGACTCAACAATATCAAATGTCCGGACAGACAAAAGGCTCTGGACTCTCTTGGAATTACCGCTGAGGAAACTGTTCTGGACGGCTGTTACAAAATAGAAAACGGAGACGTTACAAAGCTTGAATCCTTTGAAAACGGTTTATTTCATGTTCAGGATATTGCTTCACAGCTTTGCTGTCATGCACTTTCACCGGATGAAGGCGATACAGTACTGGATGTGTGTGCGGCTCCGGGAGGAAAAACTTTTACCATGGCTGAACTGATGAATAATGGCGGAAAAATTTTCGCTTTTGACATTCATGAACATAGAGTGAAGCTTATACGAAACGGTGCAAAACGGCTTGGAATAACCAATATTTCTGCTGAAACAGGAAATGCGGCGGTTTACAATGAAAAAATGCCGATGGCGGATAAAATATTGTGTGATGTTCCATGCTCCGGTCTGGGAGTAATAAGACGAAAACCGGAAATAAAGTACAAGAATTATGAGGAATTTGAACGACTGCCGGAAATACAGTACAGGATACTGGAAACAGCGGCATCATATCTAAAAAAGGGCGGGGAACTTGTTTACTCGACCTGTACTGTCAATCCTGCTGAAAACGGACAGGTAATAGACAGATTTTTAAATGAACACAGAAACTTTGAGGGAATTACATTCCTTGAGGAACTTGGAAAACCATTCGGGGAGTATAAGGTAACATTGTTCCCTGAGAATTTTAACAGTGATGGATTTT
>USJI01000083.1 GCA_900554975.1 uncultured Ruminococcus sp.
AGTAGAGGGTGTTGAAATGTTAAAAAAACAACAGGGTGTTGAAAATTCAGCTATCTGGACAGAAAAAGTTTTCAAAACAGGATTGTTGAAAAAATGTGAAGATGTTTAAAGCAAAAATGCGTGTTGAGAGTGTTGATAAATTGTGTGTGGAAAGTTGAGAAAATGGGGAAAATTCTGTGGAATTACAAAATTCTTTAAACATCCTGTTAAAATGCGGATTTTTGAAAAATGTGGAAACGGATTTTATAACAGTTTTCCGATACTGTAAATGCGTGGTTTTCTTTTCCACACAGTTTTCAACAGTCTGTGGAAAACTGTGTGGAAATCTGTTATAAGTGTTAAAAACAGGCAAAATAAGGGGTTGCTATAGATTATACTATTTGTATAATCGACTGGTAACAGAAATCCCGTCATGAATTATGACGAGCGTAACCGACAGGAAATTTTGATAACATGAAATTTCCTGTCAGAATCAAAATTTCTATTTTGCTTTATTTCTGCCTTCAACACAAACAGTTTAACTGCCTGTCGGGCCTCATGTAAGTGCATCTATCACATGAACAGCGAATTAAAAGTCTTTGCCAAGCTTTTTTCAAAAAGCTTAAGCGTTGCCGTGGTCTTTGATATTCTTTATCATGTCCTCGACAAGTTCTTTCATATGTGCGTCTTTTTCGATGTTATCCGTAACATTGTTGATTGCATATACTATTGTAGAATGGTCACGTCCGCCGAATTCAGTACCGATAGATGCAAGCGGCATCTGTGTAATCTCTCTTACAACATATATCGCAACTTTTCTTGCGTTTGAAATCTGGGCAGACCTCTTTGTGGAACGGATATCGTCTGGAGTTACCCCGTAAACATTCGCAACTTCTGCAATTATCTTTTCAACTGTTATAGGAAGCGGCTGGTCATCATTGAGAATATCCCTGATAACGCTCTGAGCCATGGATATTGTTGGCTGACTTCCTGCATAGTGGTTAAGTGCCTTGAGTTTCTTGACTGCTCCTTCAAGCTGTCTTATATTTGTTTTTATCTTGTTGCCGATGAACTGTGCAACATCATCAGGGATTTTAAGATCCAAAAGTTCTGCCTTACGCTTGATAATAGCCATTCTTGTTTCAAAGTCCGGCGTGGAAATGTCCGCAATAAGTCCCGACTCAAAACGTGAACGGATTCTGTCTTCAAGTGTTTTGATAGCCTTCGGCGGACGGTCAGATGTAAGAACAATCTGTTTTCCGTCCTGATAAAGTGCATTGAATGTATGGAAGAATTCTTCCTGTGTACTGTTCTTTCCGGCGATAAACTGTATATCGTCAACGAGAAGAACGTCTGCGCTTCTGTATTTGTCATGGAAAGCCATAGTGCTTTTTGACTGGATAGCGTCAATGATTTCACTGGCAAATGTTTCACCTGTCACATAAACAATCCTGAGATTGTTGTTGTTTTTCTTCATTTCCTTGGCAGTAGCTGTTATAAGGTGAGTTTTGCCAAGTCCTGAAGGACCATAGATGAACAGCGGGTTATAGACCATTCCGCCGCCCTTTGCAACAGCTGTGCAGGCAGCGTAGGCAAATTCATTGGAACTTCCGACAATAAATGTATCGAAAGTATAGTCATATTTTGCATATTCAAAGCTTTTTTCCAGTTCCTGCTGTTTTTCATCAAGTTCGTCAAGGTCAACAGGAGAGGAAACCTTGTTGTCGTCCGGTATTCTTATTTCAATATCCACATCAAAACCGAGAGTCTGCTTAAAACCGTCTTTCAGAAGTTTTCCGTAGTTGGACATGACAACGCCCCTCTGGAAATCTGAATCGACCATAAAAACTGCCTTGTTGCCCTCAAGATTCAATGGCTTGAGAGTTTTTATCCAGAGTTTCAGGGCAACTTCGCCAATGTCGCCGATCTCTCTGCAATAATCAACAACACAATTAAACACCTCTTCAAAGGAATTCATAATTTTTTTTACCTCCGTAAGGGACAGTTTACCCATCCCTAAGAATTACAATCTATAATAGTATAACATAAATTCAAAAAAAGTGCAACCTACTTTTTTAGACGTGACCCATTTTAGGGATTAAGAAAGATAAGGCTCGACCATTTATTAAACTGTTTAAGATGATACGTCGCTGATAGAACGGAAACATTGGACTAAAAGCCTTTTCCAAACTTTCTTTAGAAAGCGGTCGAGCCTTATGTAAATGCAATATTTAAATGAACAGCGAACTAAAAGTCTTTGCCAAGCTTTCTTCAGAATGTGGTCGAGCCTTATGTAAATGCAATATTTAAATGAACAGCGAACTAAAAGTTTTTGCCAAGCTTTTTTCAAAAAGCGGGAAAAAACTATTGACAAAACGAAAAAAAGAATGTATAATTGATGGGTAAATGTATTTTTATGAAATCGGCGTATTAGTTTATACGTTTAATTTTATAGTATCCGGAAGGGGGAAATTGAAAATGAAAAGAACATATCAGCCAAAGAAGATTCACAGAAAGAAGGAACATGGTTTCCGCAAGAGAATGTCTACTTCCAACGGAAGAAAGGTTCTTGCACGCAGAAGAGCTAAGGGCAGAGCAAGACTTACTCACTAATTTCTAAAGGCAGACCACATTTTTTGTGGTCTTTTATTTTAGGGGGAGAAATTCCCCCTGATAATTTTTTTCGGCTGCGGCTGTAAAATTATTGCATTTTAAAAAATAATAGTGTATAATAAATCATATATAAAGTTTCTGTGGGGAGATATTTTCCGCAGATACAGAAAACAGGAAAAACACGCTGGAGCTTTCAGAAATCCGGCGTGCTGAAAAGATAAATTATGCTTTATACAAAAACCATAAATAAAAACAAGACATTTCTTTATCTTTACCGAAAAGGGAAGTGTATTGTTTCAAGAAACGTTGTTATTTACGTCAGAAAGAATAACAGACCTTTCAATATGCTCGGTATAACCGCAGGGAAAAAAGTCGGGAATGCCGTTATGCGAAACCGTGCAAAACGTGTCATCAGACAGGCTTATATGGAAAATGAAACTCTGTTTCCGCTGGGAATAGATATCGTTATTGTTGCGAGAGCACCTGTCACAAAAATCAAAAGCGACGTTCTGAGCGGATATTTCAAAAACAAAGCTGTCAGGGAAATAGAGGAGGCGGTCTGCGAAAAATGACCGTTTTCATAACAGGGACAGGCTTTCTGCCCTTTTCAGTACGGAGATGAACTTGTAATGAAATACTTGTTTATGGGTCTGATAAAGATTTATAAAAAGATAATTTCACCTCTTTTTCCGCCCTGCTGCAAATATTACCCGACCTGCTCTTCCTATGCCCTTGAAGCACTGAGAAAACACGGCTTTTTCAAGGGGACATGGCTTGCCGTCTGGAGGATTCTCCGCTGCAATCCCTGGAGTATGGGGGGAATAGATTACGTTCCGGATAAATTTGACATTCTGGGACGGCATAAAAAAGATTAAAAGAAATGGAGAATGCTAATTGGGACCGATAGGCGAACTGCTCGGCAAACCGCTGGGCTGGATAATGTACTGGATTTATGAAGTCGTAAATAATTACGGACTTTCAATTATAATTTTTACTCTTATTACAAAGATAATTCTTTTCCCGACTGCATATAAGCAGCAGCTGGGTACGGCAAGAATGTCGCTTCTTAATCCGAAGCTTAACAAGATAAGAAAACAATATGCCAACAATCAGCAGAAGATGGCTGAGGAACAGCAGAAGCTATATCAGGAAGAGGGTATAAACCCTATGGGAAGCTGTCTGCCGCTTATCATTTCCATGATTCTGCTCTACGGTGTCCTGGACGTTGTTTACCGTCCGCTTTCACATATTCTGAGAATTTCTTCGGGAACTCTCGATGCCGCAAAACAGATAATTACAGATAATAATCTGGCGGATAAGTATTTCAAGACAAGACCTGAGCTTACAATCCTCAGCAGAGTCAAGGAAAACCCCGACCTTTTCAGCAGTCTTGGAAGCGATTTTACAGACAAGGTATGCCACTTCAAGAATACTTTCCTCGGTGTTGACCTCGGTGTTATCCCGACAATTCACCCTGACGTATGGAATAAAGCGGCAGTTGCGCTTGTAATGATTCCTATTCTGTCAGGTCTTATCCAGCTTATTTTTACAATTTACTCACAGCATAAATCAAAGCAGATGAACCCTGATATGCCGAATATGGGTGCTATGAAGGCAGTTATGTTTATCATGCCTGTATTTTCAGTATGGCTTGCTTTCGCAGTTCCTGCCGGTGTTGGTTTCTACTGGATCTGGTCATCAGTATTTTCACTGATACAGTCAATCGGACTTTATGCATATTTCAGCAAGGAAAGAACACTTGCAATAAACGAAAAACTCAAAGAGAAAAACAAGGATAAAAAGCCGGGATTCATGCAGCGTATGATGGAACAGCAGTCCGAGCTTATGAAACAGCAGGAACAGGCCAAGAAGGGCGGAAGAGCCGATTATAATGCCGATACTGAAGGAATGTCCAAATCTGAAAGATCAGAATACAACAGACAGCTTATAAACGAAGCAAGAAAGCGTATGGCTGAAAAATACGGCGAGGAATATACTGAAACTTCCGGATCCGAAGAGGAAAATACTAAAAAGAAAAAATGATCATCTTGAAAGACAATCAAGCTGTGTGCAGCACAGTGCCGAAAGGAGATTCTGAAAATGATTGACGAAAATGAAGAATTTGAACTGATGGATAAATGCGGTATGTTTACCGGCAAATCGGTGGAAGAGGCAAAGAGAAGAGCCGCTGATACTTTTGAAGTGCCGATTGATGAAATAACATTTAAAGTACTTGAAGTAGAGAAAAAGGGATTTTTCGGAAAAATAAAATCCGAAGCAAGAGTCTGGGCAGGATACAACAAGCCGCTCGACCTTGGCCCGACATATATGGAAGATAAGATGATTGAGCGTAAAAAGAAGGTTAAGCTTACAACCTGTCAGCAGTTCCTTGAAAAGGTACTTGACAAGATGGGAATTGAAGCGGAAATCAGTATCGTGAATCTCGATTCAGGAATTTTTGCGGATATCGACAGTAAAGGCTCAGGTGCAGTTATCGGTAGAAGGGGCGAAACCCTCGATGCTTTGCAGTATCTTGCAACACTCGTTGTAAACAGGGTTGAAGGAGAGTATACAAGAGTTTCTCTTGACAGCTGCGGATACAGGGACAAGAGAGAGGAAACTCTCCAGTCACTCGCTCAGAAGATAAGCGAAAAGGTTAAGAGAACAGGAAGATCGACTGTTTTAGAACCTATGAATCCTTATGAAAGAAGAATAATTCACTCGGCTGTTGCTCAGATTGAGGGTGTTAATTCAAAGTCTGTCGGCGAAGAACCTTACAGAAAGGTTGTTATTTCATCGGATAATCCGAAGAAATTCAGTTCGAACAGAAACGGCGGAAGAAACAGAAATCATTCCGGAAGAAAGGGAGAGGGTCCGCGTTCCCTTGACCTTAAGACAAGCTTTGAAAAGGATTATAAAAAACCTAAGCCGGAGGACGATATCAATGCCGGTTTATATGGTAAGATAGAACTGTAAGAGTAAAAAACATTAACGGGACGCCTTCGCTTGCAGGGCGTCCTCTCTGCATTTGGGGTATTTGTTTGTATCATCTTAACCATTTTAACTGCTTGTCGAGTCTTATATAACTGTATCAATCAGATGAACAGCGAACTAAAAGTCTTTGCCAAGCTTTCTTCAGAAAGCGTGGGGACGCTTTCACTTGCAAAGCGTCCCCTCTGCCGCAAGCGGCATTCACCCCTTGAAATGCGCTTCTAAGGCAAGGCTTTCCGCCGTCTGCGGACGTCGGGCAGGGACTCTGTCCCATGCAC
>USJI01000084.1 GCA_900554975.1 uncultured Ruminococcus sp.
GAAGGGAAAATGCTATGCTTAAAAGCAATAATGATAATGTTTACTATAATATACTTTATTTACTGTCCTGTGGAGTGAACAATGTAAATACTGATGCAGGCATGATAAGCAAAATGAATATGGAAAATCTGTATGCTGCCTGTAAGTTTCACAACCTGACTGCTTTTGTGTGCATGACTCTTGAAAATGCAGACGTTGATGTATCGTCAAAATGGAAAGAAGCAAAGTTTAAATCAATAAGAAAAAATATCATGCTTGATACTGAAAGAGAAAAACTTCTGAAATTCTGTGAGGAAAAGCACATATGGTATATGCCGCTGAAAGGTGTAATCCTGAAGGAACTTTATCCTCAGACAGGAATGCGTCAGATGGCGGATAATGATATTCTTTTTGATAAAAATTATCAGAAGGATATCCATGATTATTTTATCGGGCATGGATACAGGGCGACTGAATATAAAAAAGGAAATCATGATGTCTATGAAAAAGCACCTGTGTATAATTACGAAATGCATACATCATTGTTTAATGCCTCCGATGACAGCTGCTGGACAGAATACTATAATAATGTAAATGAACGCCTTATAAAGGATGATAATGATGAGTATGGCTATCATTTCAGCGATGAGGATTTTTACATATATTTCACAGCACACACCTTTAAACATTATGACCGGGGCGGCGGAACAGGCATAAGAACTCTTCTTGACTTTTACATTTATAATCGTGAAAAGAATCTGGATTATGATTATATAAACTGTGAACTTGAAAAGCTCGGGATTTCAGCTTTTGAAAAGAAAGTCCGCCAGCTTGGCTGTAAGGTGTTCAGTACGGATATTGAAAATCTTTCTGAGAATGAACAGCAGATGCTTGAATTCTTTATGCGTTCCGGAACATACGGAACAATTTCCAATATTGTTAAAAAGAGAATGAAAACTGATGAAAGCAGAATCAGATATTGTCTTAAAAGACTGCTTCCTGATATGGAGTCTGTAAAGGTTTATTATCCTTTGGTGTATAAACATAAGATTCTGCTTCCGGGATACTGCGTATACAGAATTATAAGGGGAGTTACAGTAAGAAGAAAAAGAACAGGAACAGAACTGAAAATCTTAACAGGAAGAAAGAACGTATGATTTTTGCTATTCATTTTTGTTGCTGTTTCTGTAATCTGTCGGAGTACAGCCCATTATTCTGAAAAACTGACGATTGAAATTCGAGAGATTTTTAAAACCGCTGTCAAATGCAATTTCTGATATTTTTCTGGATGTGTCCGCAAGAGCCTTACAGGCGTAGCTTATGCGGTAATGCGAGATATATTCCTTTGCACTGAATCCCACGCATTTGCGGAACTGTCCCATAAAATAGCTCGGGCTTAGATGGACAGTGTCAGCAAGCTGTTTTATTGAAATATCTTCACGGAAATGTTTCCATATATATGAAAATACAGGTCTTAGCATTTCATTGTCATTCCCGACAGGTATGCCGTTGTCAGCTTCGGTTTCAAGCAGCCAGAAAAGTCTTATCAGTTCACTTTTCAGCAGCATATCAAGCTGAGGCGTATCACCTTTGGCACATGAAAAAATATTTTCGGTGATTTTCTGAAGTTCCGGATAATAATGATGTTTTGGGGTAATATGTGTTTTTACACGCATATTACCGCTGACGAGAGGGGCAATGCACATCTGCATATACCTTTCTGATTCCAGACCGCCGAAAACTGCCGCACTGAAAACAAGTGTATCATAAGTCTGTGTGCAGCCCTTGTGCATATAAACGGAGTGCATCATGTTCGGCGGTATTATTATAATGTCACCTTTCTGCGAAATGAACTTTTCATCTCCACAGATAAATTCAGCACAGCCGTCACGGATATAGTTTATTTCAAATTCGTCATGCCAGTGCATGGGAACATATAAAAATGTATCGGATATAACGCATTCATAATGTGAAAATGGCTTTTCTTCGGAACAGTGAATGCGGTTTTCCTTTGTACGCAGTATATTCATAGAACACCTCACAAAAAGTAGTTTAGTATCAGAAAATAGTTTAAAAGCAATAGACACAATCAGAAATTTATAGTATCATATCAATAGAACACAGGAACTTATGAGAACAGGTTCTCAGCCGATTTGAAATAAATGTTAAAAAGGAGAATAATTATGGTACAGAAATATATTTTCGGAAATCCTTTCCCGACAAATGCAGTAGTAAATGATATTCCGGCATCAGATGGAAAACTTCCGCTTTTTGAATCTGATGGAAAAGGCTTGTTTACACTTGAACTTGCTGAAAATGATATTGTTTACGGTCTTGGCGAACAGGTAAGAGGAATCAACAAAAGAGGCTGGCAGTATATCAGCTGGAACTATGACAATCCGAATCATGAAGAAGATACACGTTCTCTTTATGGTGCTCATAACTTTATTATTATAAGCGGTGAAAAAACTGTCGGTGTATTCTTCGACTATCCGGGCAAAATGACATTTGACATAGGCTATACCCGCAAAGATGTAATGACTGTTCAGGCTGCTGAAAACGACCTTGCAGTATATATCATCACAGGCGAAAACGAAAAGGATATAACAGGACAGTTCCGCCGCCTTATCGGCAGAAGCTATATTCCGCCGCTCTGGGCATTCGGTTACGGACAGAGCAGATGGGGATACAAGACAGAATCTGATATCCGCAAAGTTGCAGATGAATATGACAAGCTTGGAATACCGATAGACAGCATTTATCTTGACATTGATTATATGGAAAGATACAAGGACTTTACGATTGATAAAAACCGTTTCCCTGACCTTGAAAAGCTTACTCAGGATATGAAGGCAAAGGGTATACATCTTGTCCCGATAATTGATGCCGGCGTTAAAATAGAAGACGGATACGATGTTTATGAAGAAGGCGTTGAGAAAAACTATTTCTGTAAAAACGCAGAAGGAAAAGATTTTGTCGGCGCTGTATGGCCGGGCAGAGTTCATTTTCCTGACTTTATGCAGCCGGAAGCAAGAGAATGGTTCGGCAGGAAATATTCCGTTCTGACAGAACTCGGAATTGACGGTTTCTGGAACGATATGAACGAACCGGCAATTTTCTATACAGAGGACAGGCTGTCTGATACCCTCAGCGAGATAGAAAGACTTGCATCAGGCAATATGGGCATTGATGAGTACTTTAAGTTCACAGGAATGGTTGCAGGTCTTAACGGAAATATAGGAGATTATGATAAGTTCTACCATAACATAGACGGTAAAATGGTAAAACACAGCAAGATACACAATCTTTACGGAATGAACATGACACGTTCTGCATTTGAAGCACTAAGCGAAATACAGCCTGAAAAGCGTACTCTGTTCTTCTCACGTTCATCATATATCGGTGCTCACCGCTACGGCGGAATATGGCAGGGTGATAATAAATCATGGTGGTCACATATTCTTCAGTCCATGCAGCAGCTTCCGGCACTTAATATGTCCGGATTCCTTTATACAGGCTGCGATGTAGGCGGATTCGGCTGTGATACAACAGAAGACCTTATGCTCAGATGGCTTCAGTATTCATTATTCACTCCGCTGTTCAGAAACCATTCGGCTGACGGCACACGTCCTCAGGAACTTTATCGCTTTTCAAGTGCCAAGGCTATGGGAGAAATGATAAAAATCCGCTATTGTCTTGTGCCTTATCTTTACAGTGAATTCCTCAGGGCGGCATTGAACAATGAAATGATGTTCCAACCTCTTGGCTTTGATTTCCGTGATGATGCAGATGCAAAACAGGCTGAGGATCAGCTTCTGCTCGGTAATGAAATTATGATTGCTCCGATATACAAGCAGAATGCAAACGGAAGATATGTTTATCTGCCTGAGGAAATGATGCTTGTAAGAATGAGAGCATATAATGACTATGAAACAGAAATACTTCCGAAGGGTCATCATTACATTCCTGCAAAGCTTGAAGAACTCATTTTCTTTATACGCCATGGCAAAGCAGTTCCTTTCGGCAATCCGGCAGCAAACACACAGCAGATAAATAAAGATGATATCAGATTGCTCGGATATTCAGGTGCCTCATATACATTATATTCAGATGACGGAATTTCATCAGATACTGACAAAACACTCAGCATTACAGAGCTTTAATAACAACTACATTATACACTATGAAAACTCTTTTTTCAAGTGAAGAAATTCAGGAAAACTGCCTTCGGACTGTTCAGGTCTGCGGGCAGTTTTTTCATGCCGACACAAACTGAATTGAAATTACATTTATATTGTGCTATAATAAAATGTAGTAAAGATAACACCGTACCTGATATATAATCTCTGTGTGGTGTTGTCTGAAATCAGGGAGTGGTTAAAGATGTTTGAGATTCCGGAATATGTTCAGAAAGTTTTAAACCGTCTGGAACAAAACGGTTTTGAAGCCTGTATTGTCGGCGGATGCGTAAGGGATTTCCTGCTTGGGAAAACGCCGAATGACTATGACGTTACAACAAATGCGCTTCCTGAGCAGATAAAGGAATGTTTCAGCGATATCAGCAATATTGATTATGGGCAGAAACATGGAACAGTTGCTGTTGTATCGGACGGTAATATTGTTGAAATAACCACATACAGAGTTGATGGAAGCTATGCTGACAACCGTCATCCGGATAAGGTATCATTTACATCAGAACTGAGTGAAGACCTGAAAAGACGTGATTTTACAGTAAATGCGATGGCTGTGAATACCAGAGGAGAACTTACTGACCTTTTTAACGGACAGGAAGATTTGAAAAAAGGAATCATAAGAACAGTCGGAGATGCAAAGGAACGTTTCTGTGAAGACGCACTCAGAATACTCAGAGCGATAAGGTTTGCCTCACAGCTCAGTTTTGAGATTGATGCGGAAACAGAAAAGGCAGTCCACGAACTGAAAGATTGTATAAAAAATGTGTCAGCTGAACGTATTCGTGATGAATTTATAAAGATTGTTACGGGCAGAAATGCCGAAAATGTGCTGAGAAAATATGCCGATGTAATTGCTGTTTTCATTCAGGAAATAAAGGATTCTTTCGGATTTGAACAGTTCAGTCCGTATCATAAATATGATGTCTGGGAGCATACAATTCATGCTGTGGGTGCAGCAGCTGATGTAAGAAACGTTAAAATTGCAATGTTCTTCCATGACATTTCAAAGCCGGAATGCTTCAAAATGGACGAGGGAGGAAGAGGACATTTCAATGGACACGCACATAAAAGTGCGGAAAAGGCGGAGAAAATACTGAAAAGACTGAAATTCCCCGGAAAAGATATAAAGGATATATCGGAAATAATATATCATCACAGCGATGAGCTCAACACAAGAGCCGAAATAAAACTGCTTATGAACAGTATCGGTGAAAAAAATATGCTTGATCTTCTGAATGTGCAGAGGGCTGATTCTCTGTCAAAACAGGATTTCTGTCGTGAACGTCTGAAAAAAACGGATTATCAGGAAAGAGCCGTAAGAGAAATAATTGAGAATGGGGAATGCTACTGCCGGAAAGATCTTGCAGTAAACGGCAATGACATTAGGGAACTGGGATACGAAAAAGAGGAAACAAGAAATATTCTTGGCAGGATTCTGAATGCAGTTGTTTACGAAGAACTTGAAAACGACAGAGAATCTATAATAAATTATGTAAAATCTATAAAATAAAATGTTGAAAATTGTATATTTATACAAAGTGCAAAAAAACTATTGACATTTTCTCCGTAGTGCGGTATAATGATTAAGCTGATTCAAG
>USJI01000085.1 GCA_900554975.1 uncultured Ruminococcus sp.
ATGAGTATTATGAAACTGGAACATTTGCAAATGCATATAATATTCTTGTTCCTGCAACAGGAAATGCACCTCAGGTTACTGCCGGCGGACTTGCAATGCCGATTCTTATAATTGAAGCCGTGCTGTTTGTTGTATATCTTGGTGTTTCTTTCATAAGAGCAATAGTTATTGACAACAGAGCAAGCAAGAAAAAGAAAGAATCAGAGGTTATTTCTGATTAATCTGAAATATATAAATATCAATTGGATTCAGAATCAGGGCAGATAATTCTCTGCTCTGATTTTATTTTTGAAAAATGTACATAAATGCTTGACATTTGTCGTGAAATAATGTACAATATTTTTATCGGGTTTTGTACTTTAATTCAAATTTAAACGTTTAAGGGGGAAATTTTAATGAATTTAAAGAAAAAAATGCTGTCATTTGTTACTGCGGCAGTTTGTGCAGTATCCTGTGCTGCTGTGGTAAGTAATGGTAATCCGGAGGAGTTTACTGCTGAAGCGGCAACTCTGACCGGCAAAGATGCTTTCGGTATTACCTCAGAGATGACAATTGGCTGGAACCTTGGTAACAGCCTTGATGCATCAAATACATCTCTTTCATATGATGCGGCACCGAAAAAGTCAGTTACTGCATGGGGAAATCCGGAACCGACAAAGGAACTTATTGATACGGTTCATAATGCCGGATTCAACACAGTAAGAATTCCTACAACATGGTTTACACATATTTATTTTGATGAAGCAACAAATACTTACAAAGTAAGCGATGTATGGATGAATTACGTTAAAAAGGTTGTTGACTGGGCTTATGATCAGGGAATGTTTGTAATTCTCAATGTTCATCATGAAGATTTTATAAATGTAGCAGTTTTCACTGATGATACATATGCGACTGCAAAACAGAAACTTACAGGAATCTGGTCACAGGTTTCAGAAGTATTTGCAGATTATGACCAGCATCTTATTTTTGAGGGTATGAACGAACCTCGTGAAACAGGAAATTCAAGCAACTCAGAATGGGGCGATGGTGACCAGAACTCATGGAACTATATCAACAAGCTTAATAAGGATTTTGTTGATACTATCAGAGGACAGGGTTCTGCTGAAAATAAGGAAAGACTTCTTATGCTTCCTGGATATCATGCAGGTGCATCTGAAAAAACTGTAAATGCAATTGAGATTCCTGAAAATTCCGGAAACGTTGCTATTTCAACTCATGCTTATACTCCATATTTCTTTGCAATGGCAACAGATGAGTATGCTAATCACTCATTCCCTGGAAAGAGCGGATACGGCGGAGATTATGAAACAGAACTTGAAACACAGTTCAACACTCTGAAATCTATTTCAGATAAAAAGGGCGTTCCGATAATCATGGGCGAGTTCAGTGCATCTGATTTCAACAATACAGCTGACCGTGCAAGATGGGCACAGTCTTATCTTTCAAAAGCCAAGGCAGCAGGAATTCCTTGTGTACTCTGGGATAATAACGTAGCTTACAACGCTGAAAAAGGTGACGATGGCGAAGCACATGGATATATTTATCGTATGACAAATACAATTTATCCTAACTCATCTGATGTTCTGAAATCCATGATGGATACAGTTGGTGTTACAGACTACACATTGCCTGAATATAAAGAATATGAAGCACCGGCATTTTCATGGGATAATGTTAAAATAGGCAGCGACTGGATTGAACTTTACAAAAATCAGAGCGGTCTGGAACTTGAAGCATGGAAACCTGAGAAGATTGACAATATGAAAAAATATCTGAATGAAGATTATATGTACGCTGTTGTTTATGATTCAACTGTTCCTCCTGCAATCGTTATGCAGACAAGTACAGGAGAAGGCGGCTGGTATTATACACTTCTTAACGATGACAAGAGCGTTGACTTTACAGCATTCTATACATATGATGATTTTATGAGTGTACTGAAAAACAATAATGACAGTGCATCTGCAATTTCTGATATGTATGTAAGTGCACATTCAGGTGATAGTAAAATTTACGGTGTGTACGCAGTTCCTGCAAACAGCCAGCAGCCTACAACAGAAGAACCAACCACTGAACCTGTAACAGAACCAACAACCGAACCAACTACAGTTACAGAACCAACTGACCCGACAGGCGAAGCTGTTCTTAAAGGTGATGTAACACTTGACAATACAGTTACAATTGCTGACGTGGTACTTCTTCAGAAATATCTGATAAAAACAGAAGCATTTACTGATGAACAGTTTGACAGAGCTGACATGAACGATGATTCAAGAATTAATATTTTTGACGCAGTTGCATTAAGACGTTATGTTGCTCTTGATGAATCAGCAGAATAAAAATAAAAGGGACTCCTTGAAAAAGGGGTCCTGAATTTTTGCAATAACAGTTATAAAAAAAGAAGGTGAGTGTTTTCATACTCACCTTTATTTTTATTTGTAAGAACTTGCAATGTATTTAGCAATTGCGGCAGCATCACGGATATTTATTTGTGAATCACCATTGTAATCAGACCATGAAGGAAGTTCGCCAAGCTTGCCCTGTGCAGCTTTTCTTGCAATAATTGCGGCATCCTGAACGCTGATTTTTCCGTCACAGTTAGCATCGCCATTTATTATCGCAATAAATTTTTTGCCAAATTCTTCTGCATAAACCTGTGCTAAAGAATCCGGATAACCAAAAATGGTTGTATTGCTGTTTATAGCACCGGAGTTACTTTCAATTGCACAGTCCGGCGATTCAATGGCAATGCTTTTTAACTTTGCCTTTGCACCGAATGCTTTTCCTGAAATTTTCGTAACAGGCAATTTATTTACAGTCTTTGGGATTGTAACTGATGTAGCTGAATCGTCACAGTTTATTACCTCGGCATGGTCACTGTACAGGATATAGGAAACGTTGTTATAGGAATATGTTATATCGCTGTAATCCACTTCACTGTCTGAATTTTTATCAGTAAGAAACTTCTGGAAATCTGTCAGGTCACGGTCGTAATTGATATAGCTTATTACAGATGCGATATCATCATCATTAACCGAATGGTCAAGATTTGTATCTCCCGCCTGACCTATTTTTGCGTTAAATGTACTTTCGATTACGATATCATTATATTCTATCGTAAAAGGCACAACGTAGTCAAATGTTTTTGAATTATATGTTGACTTCGGAGTGGTATTGAAGAAAACCTTATCAGTGAGAACTATTTCTTTTCCATCAACGTAAAGTCTTATACCGTCCCTGAAAAATTCTGTTTCATCTGATTTGTACCATTGCAGTTTGGCATTATTTTCAATCTGGCTTACATCAACTGAAATATTCGGTGTTGTTGAAACAGCAGGTGTGGTTGATGACGAAACAGTTGTTGCAGAAACCGTGGTAGTGGAGGTTTCCGAAGGTTCAGTACTTACAGCAGTTGTAATTGCTTCGGTCGGCTCGGTTGCAAGTGGTGTTAATGCATATATAACGTTTCCTCTTGCGTTGACTTTTTCAAAATCCTTATTTGTATCTCCATAAGAAACAATGGATAATTTTATTTCATAAATTTCAACTCCTGATGCTTCTTCCGGTATTTTGAAAAACATGGAAGAAAGCGATGAATCAAGTTTTTCTGAATTTGTGAAAACAGCCGTTGCTTTTCCTTTGTCAAACTGTTTTGCATCAGCATTTTCCAGACTTTTTTCTTCATCTATAATCAGATCTTCCGGATATTCAATAACGACCATTAAGTTCTGCGCATCAGTATTTTCATCAAGATTCAGATTGATTTGAGCAGTTCCTCCCGGGGCAGCTTGTGCCTGTGAAAGTGAAACAGTGTTTCCGTCCTCAGAAGATTCCATATACTGATACTCAGAGGAAAGAATTAATTTATATAATTCATCAGCATCTTTACTGTCAACCACACCATCATTGTTCAGGTCAGCAGTTTTGATATATTTTTTTTCTGAAATTATTTTTTTAAGCTCAGATGCATCATAAACATTTACCACACCATCAGAATTTATATCACCGACAGCTGAGAAAACAGTTTCTTCATTATCAGCTCCGGCATTTAAACCCATAGAGGTGACAGCCATGAGGAGCGATGCAGCAAAGCAAAGAGTTTTTTTTGCTGGTTTCATTGATCAGCCTCCAATCATAATACCTTTTTATTTTACCATATTCCGACTGCATATGTCAATATTTCAATTAACGGTAATTACAGGAAGTTCAATATTATTATCTGTAATATCATTTTTGCTGCTGATTTCTGAATGTAAAGTTAAAGGTTCTGTTTTTTCTGCCTGCTTATGTGGAGCTTCAGCATTAATATCTGTACTGACCGGTTCAGTTGTGCTTGTGTACCGATTTTTATTCTCTCTGACATCTTTTGCTGTATTTTCGGTTACAGGAATCAGACTTGTGCTGTCCTGATGCAAAGTATTGCCTGATACACTTTCTGATGTTTTGCTGTTTTGCGGCTGTGTTACTGAGGTATTGATTGGCTGAGACTGAACTGATATTTTGTTGGTAACAGAATCTGAAACGCTTTCAGTATTATTTTTACTGCCATTTTCAGTAAAATGAAATATACACAAAGCTATTATCACAGCGGCTATAAAGCAGAGAAATGCAACAAAAATTTTTTTGCTCATTATATTGAAATTCCTTTCATTTAAATGCAATAAAAAATCCCATACATATATGTACAGGATTTTTGTTCAGATTAAATTTTGGAATATCCAAAGCTGTTTATTATCGCATCAACTCTCTGTCCAGACTTGCAAAGACTGCATTCACTTGCAGGCATTGTTTCGTATCCGTCAAGGTCATCAGAGGTAAATACTGAATTTATTTCAATTCCGTTATAGTCCTTTATGGCACTGAATATAGATGCAACACCGGCAAGGTGTCCGTTGTAATACTGAAGGCACTCAACTGAACGGTTTATTGTTTTACCGGTTGATGCAGAAGAAATCAGCAGAAGTATCTGTTTACCGAAAATATCCTTCTGAATATTATCTCTGAATATCATCTGATTGTTTGCGTTTGTTTCAGGAGTTATAACGCAGATGTCTTTTCCGGCATTTATTGATGTGTGACCTTCTTTGGCAAGTTCTCTTGCAAGAAATGCACCGATTATTTCAGTTCCCTCAAGGCAGATTATTGTATCAACCGACAGGATTGAAACATATGCTTTAGCAAGTTCTCTTGCTGTTTCCTTTGCTACCGCATGATGTGTTTTGATTTTAGTCATATCAACATAGTAGTTAACGTGTGAGTGGTTTGTTGCAAAATGTCCCGGAATAACACCGATTTTAATTTTGTGGTTTGTTTTTGCTTCTATTTCCATTATTCTTGTTTCCATGTGTTTGTATCCTCCATTCAGAAATCTTATTTGGTTTTGTTATTATAACATACTGCACATGAAAAGTCAACAAAAAAATGAAAAAATGTTAAAAATCAACTATAAAATTGCAAACGGAATATAAATCCGGAAGGTGATTTGTATATTTTTAAGATGGTTATTGAAATTTTGCCGAAATTTTGGTATAATAAAATTAATAACAGATTTTTATTAGGGAATGTTTTGGAAAATGAAGAATTTAAATATAGTTTTGATAGAACCACAGATTCCTCAGAATACAGGTAATATTTCAAGAACCTGTGCAGTAACAGGTGCAAAACTTCATCTTGTAAGACCATTCGGGTTTGAAATAACAGACAAACATTTGAAGAGGGCAGGGCTTGATTACTGGGACAAGCTGGATATATT
>USJI01000086.1 GCA_900554975.1 uncultured Ruminococcus sp.
CGCAGGCTTTGTGTAAGTACTTTCTGGCTGATGCCATCAAGTGATTTTTGCAGTTCGTTAAACCGCCATGGACGCATTTGCAGATTTCTAAGTATTAATAGTTTCCATTTATTTCCTATAAGCTGTACCGTTGTTGCCACAGGACATTCCGGCAAATCTTCTTTTTTCAGCATGGTATCACCTCAATAGTTTCATATAGAATGTTACATTTATTATAGCATACTACATATAAAATTGCAACGAATTTCATATTTTCAAAATATCCACAAATAATTTTTTCTCCGAAAATCCCCGATTTTCCGCAAAGCTTACCTTCTGGTAACTACCTTACAAAAAAGTGCGTACTTTACGAATGTGAAGGAATGTGTTATCATAGAATCACAGAAAAAGATCAAGTACTTGTTCTTCTGAAAAAATAATTACAACTTTCAGGAGGAATTTATTATGAATAAGAATACATTTAAAGCAGTTAAACTTGCAAAAGGCGAAGTAAACGTTTATGATTTCGGTATAGTAAAACTTCATGCATACAAAACCAATGATTTCATTGACAACGAAGTTTTTATTGTTGAGAAGAACGGAAATGCAGTTATTATCGAATCCCCTTGCTTCTTTGATAATATCAAGGAATTAACAGAATATCTGAGTAATATAAGGGTTGCAGGAATGCTTGTCGCATATCATGGTGCAGGTGCAACATTCCTGCCGGACGTACCTAAATATGCAACTCAGAATGCTGTGGACTATTCCGAAAATGGTGGCGGAAAAAATCTTATCACCAACTTTACAAATGCTTTTGGCGACAGTTTCGACAACTCCGTACATCAGATAACCGACATCATCGAAGAGGGAAAGGTTACAATCGGCGGCATTGATTTTATCATCAGTCAGACATCAGAGGCATTCGATATTGAAATTCCTGAAATCAATGCGGTTTATACACATATGCTCGGTCATGACTGTCATTCTATCGTTGCAGGTGCTGGTCATGCTGATGCAATAATCGCTCAGCTTCGTAATTACATTACAAACGGATATGAACTGATTCTCACTTCCCATTATACACCAGAAGATCTTAAAGACGCACAAACAAAAATTGACTATCTGGAAAATCTTAAAAGTATCGCTGAAAAGTGTGACAATGCAGAGGATTTCAAAGCAGAAGTTCAGAAACAGTATCCGAATTACAGCGGAGGAAATTATCTTGATATGACAGCAGGATTCTTCTTTGACTGATTGAATAATAAAAATCCCAAACAAGTAATTTACACAGAAAATATATTGAAAGATGAAAATATCCACCTCAAAAATGGCTTTCAACACTTTTGAGGTGGGTTTACCTTATTTACAGGACACTTAAATTTATTTTATTCACTTATCAATTTTTGTTTCATCTCACAAAGGTCAAGAACATTCAGTTTTCCGTCATCATATAAATCGGCAGCTTTCCAGTCAGCCAGTTCAGCATCAGGAACGCCAATAAGCCATTTTTGCAAAAGAACAATATCTGCTACATCAAATGTACCATCACAATTCACATCGCCTATGACCCTGTCGGAATCAGTTTCAGACATCACTGCCGCCGTCAGAAAAATCATTGCCGCATTACCGTATATTGTATTTTCATTGGTAGTCCATTCAGCATCACTGTCCATATAGCATTTACCATTATATTTTGAAAGATGTCTGTTGTTTGAGGAATTTGCACCTTCTGTAACGTATCCTTTCGGGCATTTATATGGAGTAAGTTTAGCATCTTTTGTGTATATGGCACTATAAATATTCTTCACGCTGTTCTCGCCATATCCAGAAACATAACTGAAAGATACAGGGTTTACACCTAAAATATAGTTAAAAGCACTCTGATTGGAATGCAATACTTCATCGGGAATATTGTCACTTCCCTCCGTAATTATACTTCCAAGCAAAAGAGTCATGGAACTCTGTGCGAGAACCATATTTGAACCCCACCAGTATCCCCATTCAGGATAATCCGTTCCGAAACTGTCATAATTTATAATTCGCTTTCTCCATGGTTCAAACTTACTGAAAACTGTTTTTATCTTGTCTGATGGATTGTCATTCTGATACAGATAATGGAAAAATCCAAGAAATGCCCTTCCCTTATGACTGTATCCGAGGGAACTTCCTGTGAAGCAGGTATTGACATTTTCGTTTTCACAATTGGCAATCAGATAATTTTCATATTCATCTGCATTCATACCTGCGGTTTCAGATGCTCTGAACAAAGAACCTGCCGCCCAGTACATACTTCTGTCCAGCTCCTCCTGTGTGAAAGTATAGGTACGGTTTGCCGCTCCGATTGACATATGTTTTCCATTTGCAGAATCATTTATCCACTTCCATGCACGAACAGCTGTTGCCAGGCACTGTTCGGCAAAGTCAGCATATTGCGGAATATCTTTATAAATGATATACGCATGAGCAAGCATTGCCGCCATATCAGCTGTTGCAAGGTGTGAACGCAGATCTGTTTCTCCCGAGCCCGAATTATAGTCAGATGTACTGTATAAAGTATCTTCAATATATATTGTGCCGTTCTTGTAATTAGCGGCAACATAAAAAGATCCGTCTTTATCAGGATGTTCAAGCTTGAGAAGCATATCGAGTTCCCATTTGATTTCGCTGAGTATAGCCGGAGAATCTGAATATAAATCATTAGTTTTATCCGTTTCCGGAATATTTGGATTTATATTTTCAAATTCCTGCGGGAATAGCTCATAGGCAAGCAGAAGATTTTCAACTGATGTTGCGGCAGGAGAAACGTATTTACCATAATCCCCTGCATCATACCAGCCTTGTGAAACATCGAATGTTTCAGCATCAGGATTATCTCTGTCCGACCATCTTTTAACAGAAATATCATCAGGGTGAAGATTTTTTCTTGCAAATTCTCCTGCATATTTTTCTTCCAGATCTATACCCTGTCGCTGATAATAATAGTATTTACTCATATCAGACAGCATTTCATTGTATACATTATCAGTAATTTCAAAAGGTACTGAAACTATTGTATCAGTTTTAAGATTTTCTTCCTTATCTCTTGGGGTAAGAGCCGAAGTATTCAGATTTGCATCCGGTATACGGATAAAATATGTACCCCGTTCAGTAACAGTATCAAAATTGATTTCATAGACTGATTCACCCGAAATACTCTTGTCTGTAACAGCATCAGAAAGTGTATCAGAAAAAACAGTTTCTCCCGTTTTCTTGTTTACAATTTCAAACTTCTTTCCGCTAAGAGAACCGAATTTTTCAAAGCAGGAAACTTTTGCATTCTTGTTTCCTTTACAAGTGTATCCCACCTGATTTACTTTAATAAAAGGATATTGTCTTTCCTCATCCTCAGAGGATATTTTAATATTACGGAATGACGCTGATTCACCAGATTTAATGGCACCAACGCTTATTTTCCATACATTACTCTTATCAAATCCTTTATCCGAAACAGCCACTGCAAGTTCATTCAGGGGCAAGGTGTAACTTGTCCATTCAGGAGTTGCTGTTATGGCATTCTTATACTTCTCTATGTCCGTCCAGTTTATTGTTACATCTTCATTGTGGGAATGAGAAGTTATACCAATACGAAACGGAAAACTTGTCTGTCCGTTGCTTTTTACTTCAAATGACAGATTGCCATTGTAAAAATAATCATACATATCCGATGTTGTCCAGATTGTGTTGGGGATAATGTTTGCACCTCCCCAGCTTTCTGTTACCCACAGATTTTTGCCGTCGTTATCCAATAATATTGTTTGCAGCTGTGTTCCCTGTGTTTCTTCAACGTTAGCCGCAGATGCTGTCACCACCGACAGTAAAGAAAATAATACAGCAAAACTAATCACCGCTGACAATAAACGTTTTTTCATAATATGTAATCTCCTTTTAAAGTCCTTATACAATTTGAAAATTATAAGCTTTATGCTTTATCATTTTTTCGATAAGGCTTCAGGAGAATTCTGTGTAATAATCCTGAACTGTACATCTGGAGAGTATGACATTTTCAGTAGCGGGACAAATTCATCTTCTGTAATTTTTTCACCGGTCAGTTGAAATCCATGTCTTTGATAGAATTCAATAGCACGTTTGTTATATTCAAGCGCCCAGAGCCATGAAGCTTTCCTTTCGTTAATAGCAAAGTCAAGCAGCCTTGCACCAATACCCTGACCTTGAAACTGAGGTTCAACAAACAATTTTTTAATTTCATTCCCAAAAACACAAATTATTCCTTTTACTGCGCCGTCATCATACACATATGTATTGATAAGAGTTTCTTTACCCTCTGAATATTCAGCCGCCATATCCAAAACATTCAGTTCACCAAAATAGAATGAATCATTATGAAAAAACGGATAGAAATTGATGCGATAATTCGTTATAATAATCTCTGAAATACGAGAAGCGTCTGCCGCTGATGCCGGTCTAATAAAATTCATTTTTATCTCCTGTATAATAATCTGCTTTCCTCATTGCTTGTTAAATTATCTCTTCTGTTATTGTTATACCATAATTTAAAAGAAAATGCAAGTATAAACTATTTTAACATGGGTAGTTTTCCTCCTGTAACAATCAGAAAATTAGAACAACCTGATATATCAGGCTGTTTTGGGTTTGTGTATTCTATAACTGCACTTTTCTTGACATCTCAAAAGCATATGAAACTTCCTATGCACAGCAAATTCTGCTTTACAGAGGGAGTTTCCTTTATATCTGTATTTTATTTTTTCTCATTAAGCAACATAACGCCATCTGCGGGATTATGGTCAATTGCACCCACAACTCTATGAGGTATATATGGTTCTTCCAGATATGCAATATCATCTTCTGTAAGTTTTACTGACAATGCACCAGCCGCATCATCAAGATAATTCGCTTTTGTTGCTCCAACAATAGGAGATGACACACCTTTTGCCCAATGCCATGCAAGTGCAATCTGCTGCATTTTCACATGATAACGCTCTGCAAGTTCTGCAACTCTGCTGACAATCTTTATATCCTGTTCTTCTGTACTGTCATATTTACCCATTGCCACTCTGTCAGTTTTACTTCGGCAAGTATCAGCATTCCATGTTTTACGAGTCAGATGGCCTGCCGCAAGAGGACTGTAAGGCATAAGCAATACTCCCATTTGCCTACAAATCGGTATCAACTCTCTTTCGTCCTCACGATAAAGCAGATTATAATGATTCTCCATTGCCTGAAACTGTTCCCAACCATTATCACGAGCCGCCAACTGCATATTATAAAACTGATATCTGTACATAGCAGATGCTCCCAAAGCACGAACCTTTCCTGCCTTTACCAGATCATTCAATGCCTCCATTGTTTCCTCTATCGGGGTTTCGTAATCGAAGCGATGAATAATATAAAGGTCAAGATAATCTATTCCAAGACGTTTCAGTGTTCCGTCAATTTCTCTGTGAATCGCCTCTTTAGAAAGTCTTCCGAGATTAAAGTAAACTTTTGAAGCAATTACAACCTTATCACGTTGAATATTCTTTTTCAATGCACGTCCGAGATATTCCTCGCTTGTGCCTGCTGAATATCCATTTGCTGTATCAAAAAAGTTAATACCCAAATCCAATGCGTGCTTCACAACAGATTCTGTCGCATTTTCATCAAATGTCCAGTCGTGCATAGTTCCTGCTTTACCAAAACTCATACAGCCTACACATATTTTTGATGTAGTATAATAAAACTTGACACTCCAACCTCAAAGGAATAAAATAGGAAA
>USJI01000087.1 GCA_900554975.1 uncultured Ruminococcus sp.
GAATTTGTTGTTTCCCTGTGAAAAATTATTCTGTCCCCTTCTTTGAGTTTATGCTCACTGCTCATTCTGAGCGACTGCGGAGTAATCTTCTTGAAATATCCGCTTTCAGACATGAACAAATTAACAGGGTAATCAGGAATTTCATCTTCTATATCAACATCCGCAATATCATTTTTATAGAAAAACATCGTGTTTCTCGGCTTGCCGTATTTTTTTATTACGTCTTTAAGTTCTCTTGCAATGATATTCTTTATCTTTTTCCTGTCAGACAATATATCTTCCATTTCAGCAATTTCTTTTTCAAGGGATTCTATTTCGTTAAGTCTGTTCAGGATGTACTCTCTGTTGAGGTGACGCAGCTTTATTTCTGCAACATATTCAGCCTGTATCTCATCAATCCCGAAACCTATCATAAGGTTTGAAACAACTTCGCTTTCTTCCTCAGTTTCCCTGACTATCTTTATTGCCTTGTCAATATCAACAAGAATCTTTCCCAGTCCTTTCAGAAGATGCAGTTTTTCCTTTTTCTTATTCAGGTCAAAGTAAACACGGCGTTTTACGCATTCCTCTCTAAAAGCAATCCATTCTTCAAGAATCTCACGAACTCCCATAACTCTCGGCACACCGCCGATAAGTATATTAAAATTACAGGAAAAATTATCCTGAAGCGGAGTCATTTTAAACAGCTTGGTCATGAGTTTGTCCGGATCTGTTCCACGCTTTAAATCAATTGCAATTTTAAGACCATTAAGGTCTGTTTCATCTCGGATATATGAAATCTCCCTTATTTTTCCTGCTTTGATAAGTTCAACTATCTTTTCATAAATCGACTCAATATTTGTGCTGTAAGGTATCTGTGTAACTTCTATGCAATTTGCCGACTTGTCATAATTATACTTTGAACGAAGTTTGACTGAACCTCTTCCTGTTGCGTAAAGCTGTTTCATTTCATCTTCATCATAAAGCATGAATCCGCCACCAGGGAAATCAGGCCCTTTCAGCGTGCTGATAATATCATGCTCCGGATTTTTAAGCAGAGCAATACAGGTTTCACACACCTCCGCAAGATTAAAAGGACATACACTGCTTGCCATCGATACCGCAATACCCATATTTGCATTTACCAGTACTGTCGGAAAACTTGCAGGAAGCAGAGTCGGTTCTGTTGTAGAGTTATCATAGTTCGGCACAAAGTCAACCGTATTTTTGTCTATATCACGAAACAACTCATTACATATAGGGTCAAGTTTTACCTCTGTATATCTTGATGCCGCATATGCCATATCCCTTGAATATGCTTTACCAAAGTTACCCTTTGAATCAACATAAGGATGCAGCAATGTTTCATTTCCTCTTGACAGACGAACCATTGTATCATATATTGCACCGTCGCCATGAGGATTCAGTTTCATGGTTTCGCCGACAACATTTGCGGATTTTGTACGCTTGCCTGTCAGAAGCCCCTGCTTGTACATTGTATACAGAAGCTTTCTGTGTGAAGGCTTGAAACCGTCTATTTCCGGAAGTGCTCGTGAAACAATAACACTCATTGCATAAGGCATATAGTTTTTTTCAAGGGTATCGGTTATTTTTTCATTTATTACAATGCCGGCATTTTCAATGAAAGCGTCCGGTGTATTTTTTGTTTTAGGCATTTTCTCCTTATCGGATCTTTTCGCCATAAATTTTCACGCTCCTTTTCAGCTGGGTTTACGAAATATCTGCCATATCAAGATAATCGCTGCCAAACTGAGCAATATGATCTTTTCTTCCCTGAAGATTATCTCCCAAAAGCATATCAAAAACTGATGCAGTAGCTTCAACATCATCAGGCGAAACTTTTATAAGTCTTCTTGTTTCAGGATTCATTGTTGTAAGTGACATCATTTCCGGCTCGTTTTCACCAAGTCCCTTTGAACGCTGAATTGTAAATTTATTCTCACCTATTATTTTCAGAATATCGGATTTTTCCTTTTCATTATATGCAAAATACGTCTTGTTTTTAGAAGTTATTTCAAAAAGAGGAGATTCCGCAATATAAACATATCCGTTTTCTATAAGAGTCGGCGTAAGTCTGAACAGCATTGTCAGAATAAGAGTTCTTATCTGATATCCGTCAACATCGGCATCAGTACATATTATAATTTTATTCCATTTCAGATTCTCAATATTAAACAGTGAAATATCCTTATTTGCCTTGGACGAAACCTCAACTCCGCAGCCGAGTACTTTTATAATATCGGTAATAATATCATTCTTGAATATTTTATTGAAATCAGCTTTAAGGCAGTTGAGTATTTTACCTCTTATAGGAATAACCGCCTGAAATTCAGCATTTCTCGCAAGCTTTACCGCACCAAGGGCCGAATCGCCCTCCACTATATAAAGTTCCCTTCTTGAAACATCTTTTGTACGGCAGTCCACAAACTTTTTAACCATGTTTGAAAGGTCAATTGTTCCTGCAAGTTTTTTCTTGAGATTCAGACGTGTCTTTTCCGCATTTTCACGGCTTCTCTTATTGACCATTACCTGCTCTGAAATTTTCAGCGCCTCATCAGGATTTTCAATAAAGTATATCTCAAGCTGATGTTTCAGAAATTCTGTCATAGCTTCATATATAAACTTATTCGTGATAGCTTTTTTTGTCTGGTTTTCGTATGAAGTCTGTGTGGAAAATGACGAAGAAACCAGTATCAGACAATCAGAAACATCATCAAAAGTAATTTTCTTCTCGTTTTTCAGATACTTGTTGTTCTGTTTCAGGTATGCATCAATCTGTGAAACAAATGCCTGTTTTACTGCACGTTCCGGCGAACCGCCATGTTCCAGAAAGCTTGAATTGTGATAATATTCAATCTTGTTTATTTTATTTGAAAATGTAAGTGCAAATTCCATTTTCACCTTATATTCCGGCTTGTCATCACGGTCACGACCTTTTCGCTCCGCACTCCAGTTCTGAACAGATGTCAGGTTCTCACCATTTGCAATTTCATTTACATAGTCTGAAATACCATTTTCATAAATAAACTCAGTTTCATCAAATCCGCCTGTTTCATTCTGACAGCGGTATATAAACAGTAAGTTCGGGTTTACCACTGCCTGACGTTTCAGAACGTCACGAAAATATTCATCCCTGACAGCAATATCAGTAAAAACATCAAGATCAGGCTTCCATCTCGTTTTTGTACCGGTCTGCTTTTTTGAAGTCTTTTCCTTTTTCAGTCCGCCGACGTTTTCGCCTTTTTCAAAATGAAGATTATATTTATATCCGTCCCTTATAATTTCAACGTCCATAAACTCAGATGAAAACTGTGTTGCACAAAGTCCCAGTCCGTTCAGTCCAAGAGAATATTCATACATATCTGAGCTGTCATCATATTTACCGCCCGCATAAAGCTCACAGTAAACAAGTTCCCAGTTATATCTTTCCTCAGAATTGTTATAATCAACCGGACAGCCTCGTCCGAAATCCTCAACCTCTATTGTATTATCATTATATTTAGTTACAATTATTTTATTTCCGAATCCGGAACGAGCTTCATCAATAGAATTTGAAATAACCTCAAATACAGAATGCTCGCAGCCATCCAGTCCGTCAGAACCAAAAATAACTCCCGGACGCTTTCTTACCTTGTCCGGTCCCTTGAGCATTGTAATACTTTCATTACCATAATCCTGCTGTTTATTAGCCATATTTTCTCCTTTCCGAGTATCCAAGTTTACTTTCAAACTCTTTAATCATAACACATTCTGAAATTATTTGCAAGTAAAATAATTTTATTTATTTCAGGACACAAAAAATCCGGCATTACTGCCGGACTTAATGTTCTATTTTTAAGGATTAGAATTATTCAGCAAACATAGGAGTTGACAAATATCTTTCACCTGTATCAGGAAGCAGTGCAACGATTGTCTTGCCCTTATTTTCAGGACGCTTTGCAAGTTCAATTGCTGCCCATACTGCCGCACCGGAAGAAATACCAACCAGAACACCCTCTGATCTTGCAATTCTTCTGCCAGTTTCAAATGCATCGTCATTTTCAACAGTTATAATTTCATCATAAACTTTTGTATCAAGTGTATCAGGAACAAATCCTGCACCGATACCCTGAATCTTATGAGGACCGGAAACGCCTTCTGACAAAACAGGTGATCCCTTAGGCTCAACAGCTACAACCTTGACATCAGGATTCTGTGATTTAAGATATCTGCCCACACCGCTGATAGTTCCGCCTGTACCTACACCGGCAACGAAAATATCAACTTTTCCGTCTGTATCTTCCCAGATTTCAACACCTGTTGTTTTCTCATGAATAGCTGGGTTAGCAGGATTTGAGAACTGTGAAGGAATAAAGCTGTTTTCGATTTCAGCGGCAAGTTCAGAAGCTTTTGCAATTGCTCCGCTCATGCCCTTTGCACCCTCTGTCAGAACGAGTTCAGCACCATAAGCCTTCATAAGGTTTCTTCGTTCAATACTCATTGTTTCAGGCATTGTGATAATAAGGCGGTAACCTCTTGCTGCTGCAACTGATGCAAGGCCGATACCTGTGTTTCCGCTTGTAGGTTCAATGATAACGCTTCCCGGTTTCAGAAGTCCCTTTTCTTCTGCATCATCAACCATAGCCTTTGCGATTCTGTCCTTTACACTTCCTGCCGGATTGAAATATTCAAGTTTTCCGTAAAGATTTGCCTGAAGCTTTTCTTCTTTTTCAATATTTGTAAATTCAAGGACTGGTGTATGACCTACGAGGTCTGTTATTTTCTTATATACTTTCATTGTTTTTACTCCTTTTCAAATTTATTCATATTGCCTATATGATTTATATGTATTATAGCACCTTATTCCTACGGTGTCAATAGGAATTTGGGGGATTTCATTTTTTTGTTAATTTTGCATATATGCATCAATTATATGAACTGTATTTTGGTTTACTTTTAATAAATAAGTGAGTAAAAATAAAAGAGGACCTTTTTAAGATCCTCTTTTTCAATTTCACCAGAGTTGAGAATAAATATCAAGCACATCCTGTTTTGTAACTTTTTTAATAGTATTTCCCGGACTTCCGCTTGCAAGCGCATCATCAGCCATTTTATCAGCAAGACTGAAAAACTTTTCTTTGTCTATGCCATATTCCTCAAGTGTAGGAACTTCACATACCCTGCATATATCGCCAAGTCCTGCAAGAAATTTTTCAGCGGCAGTTTTATCATCATCAGATGCATCAGCTGTACCTGTTGCACGTCCGAGATCAGCAAACCTGTCGTAAGCTCCGTCAAGAGCAAATGCCATGCATTTTTCAAGCAACATTGCATTTGAAATACCATGGGCAACATGGAAATTAGCACCAATCGGTCTGCTCATTCCATGAACAATCGTTACAGATGCATTATTTATTGCGATACCTGCTTCCAGTGCCGCAACTGACATTTCCTCTCGTGCCTTTTTATCCGTTCCGTCCTTGTACGCTCTCGGAAGATATCTGAATATCCTTTTTACCGCTGATAATGCAACTGCATCAGTAAGCGGCTGAGCCTTTCTTGAAGTATAGGATTCAACTGCATGTGTCAGTGCATCAAGACCTGTTGCAGCTGTAATGCTCTTAGGAGATGTAGCAGAAAACTCTGAATCCACAATTGCAATGTCCGGAATCAGAACAACTCCTTTCAGAAGCATCTTAATATCCTTTTCGCTGTCCGTTATTACTGTAAACTGAGT
>USJI01000088.1 GCA_900554975.1 uncultured Ruminococcus sp.
GATTATCTTCAGGGGAAAGATTCCGTACCGGTTCTGAAAGACATAAATCTTTCTGTTGACAACGGAGAATATCTTGCAATAATGGGACCTTCCGGCTCAGGAAAATCCACTCTTATGAACATTATCGGCTGTCTGGACAGACAGACCTCCGGAACTTTTACGTTTGATGATATTGACATTTCAAAATGCAATGACCGTCAGCTTTCAGAAATACGAAACAAAAAAATAGGATTTGTATTTCAGAATTTTAATCTTCTGCCGAGAGAATCTGCTGTGGAAAATGTGGAACTTCCGCTGTTATATGCAGGTGTTCCGAGAAAAGAAAGACGTGACATAGCAAGGGAAGCTCTCGTCAGAGTGGGACTTGAAGAGCGAATAAACTTCAGACCTACCCAGCTTTCCGGCGGACAGAAACAGCGTGTTGCAATTGCAAGGGCAATGGTGAACAATCCGAGACTTCTTTTGGCAGACGAACCGACGGGTGCACTTGACACCAAGTCGGGCGAACAGGTTATGGAACTGTTTCAGAATCTGAACGATGAAGGCGTTACCATTGTAATGATAACCCACGAAAGGGAAATCGCCGAACACGCAAAAAGAATCATGTTTATCCGTGACGGTATGCTTTCCGGTATAAGCGGAGGTGATGGAGTATGAAAAAACTTATTATTACTCTTATCTGTGTTGCAGTTGTCGCTTCTGGTACTTTCGGGGCGTATAAGATAAATGAATCGAGAAAATCCAAAAATGCAGTTGCAAAAGTTGCCCTTGTTTCAAATATGATGGATTCATACTGGGGAGATGACCTTGAACTTTATGGTTCAATAACAGAAGGTAATGTACAGAACGTAATGCTCGATGATGAAAAACTTGTTGAGGAGGTTCTTGTAAAAGAGGGAGATACCGTAAAGAAGGGCGACCCGCTCCTTAAATATGATATAACGGCACTCGAACTTGATGTAAAACAAAAAGAGAATGCGGTTTCCATAGCGGATGTAAATATAAAGACTGCTCAAAAGGAACTCAAAAGACTTCAGAATCTCAAACCATCTGAGCTTATGCCTACCGAACCTGAACCGACAATTCCACCTGAGCCTGAGCCTACCGAAGCACCGACACAGCCTCCTGTGGACAAGCTTTCACAGATTGAGAATTCGTCTTCGGCATATCAGGGGGACGGAAGTCAGAATAATCCGCTGATGTTCAACTGTGCCGAAGGTGCTGTCGTAAAAGCTGTCTTTTTGCAGACATTGATGCAACAGCAGACATATGCTGTTTTCACAGTGTACTCCGCTGACAATACTCCGTTGTATCAGTGGAACGTTTTCGGCGGAAATATCACGCAGGCACCTTCAGAGGACTGGAATATCAGCGGCAATGTTACTATTGATGCAGACGGCAGTGTTTTTCTGAAATACTCTGACAAAAACTACGGAAGTTTCAAGGTTATTGCGAAACAGCAGACAGAAGATGTGGTTCAGGACACATACGAGGATACAGCCGATGACGATTACAGTTACACTGGCTTTCAGCGTGACCCGAATTCTGATGATTATGCATATTCAAGGGCAGAACTTGCCAAAATGATTTCGGATAAACAGAGTGAAATAAAATCCCTTGAAATCGACAAGAAAACAGCTGAACTCGACTACAAAACTGCACAGGCACAGAAAGACAGCGGAAGCATAATAAGCACTGTTGATGGTGTTGTCAAGTCAGTAGGCGACCTGGAAAATCTTGAATCCGGCACACCTTTCATCGTTGTGCAGAGCCAGAGCGGTCTGTGTGTAACAGGATATATAGGTGAAATGAACCTTGATAAAATTTCTGTCGGTTCAACTATAACTGTAACTTCATGGTCAAGCGGAGAAGAGGCAGAGGCAACCGTTACGGAAATAAGCACTACGCCATACTCATATTCCTCCCAGAACAGCAACGAAAACCCGAACAGCAGTACCTATGAATTCACTGCGGAAATTTCATCAGAAGCTACCGCCATGTCAACGGATATGGGAATAAGCATAAAACTCCCTGCACAGCAAGACGAAGACTCAGGAATGTTTATTCCGAAAGTATATGTCCGTGAAAAGGACGGCAGATACTATGTTATGAAAGCCGATGAAAACGGCAGACTCAAAAAGCAGTATGTCAAAACAGGCAGAATAATTTACGGCTCTGAAATAGAAATAAAAAGCGGACTGAGCGAAAGCGACAAAATATGCTTCCCTTATGGCAAGAGCATAAAAGAGGGCATAAAAACTCAGGATACCGATGAAGTTTTGTGGTAAGGAGGAGCGAAAATGTTTGAGAATATAAGATTATCATTTAAGGGGATTCTTTCCCATAAAGTCCGCTCACTTCTGACAATGCTCGGTATAATTATCGGTATTGCCGCAATTATTGCAATAGTTTCAACTATCAAGGGAACAAATGAACAGATAAAGAACAATCTTATCGGTGCAGGAAACAACACCGTTAAAATATCACTTTATCAGGGTGACGGTGAACTTGACCTTCAGTATCAGTCTGTACCGCAGGGAATTCCGGTGATTTCGGACGATACAAAAAAGCAGATAAAGAAGCTTGATGAAATAGACAGTGTTTCTTTTTATTGTCAGAGAACTTACTGTGATTCGATTTTTTACAGGAACACTTCTCTCAGCGGCGGTTCAGTTTTCGGAATAGATGAAGATTATTTCAACACTGCCGGATACATGATAAAATCCGGAAAAGGCTTTTCTGAAAGGGATTACTCCGGAACACAAAAATGTGCTATTATAGATTCCACTGCCGCTACCGGACTTTTTGCCGGTGATAACCCTGTCGGAAAAATAATAGATATAAACGGTGAACCATTCAAGGTAATAGGCGTTGCCGTGCAGAGCAGTAAGTTTGAACCTGTCATAAACTCATATGATGATTACCAGCTTTACAATCAGAACGGTTCAAGCGGACAGGTATTTATCCCGCTGAAATCATGGCCGATTGTTTATCAGTATGACGAACCGCAGAACTGCATAGTCAAGGCGTCTGACACCGACAGTATGACAAAGGCAGGAAAAAATGTTTCGGAAATCCTCAATGCAGGACTCAGCGTTTCGGAAGAAAGCGGAATAAAATACAAAGGCGAAGACCAGCTTGAAAAAGCAAAATCGCTTCAGAAACTCAGCGATTCAACCAATACTCTTGTAATATGCATAGCAGGTATTTCGCTTCTGGTCGGCGGTATCGGTGTTATGAATATCATGCTTGTTTCCGTTACGGAAAGAACCCGTGAAATAGGACTTAAAAAGGCGCTTGGTGCAAGGAAAAAAGTCATTCTCGGACAGTTTCTTACTGAAGCGGCAGTTCTTACAAGCATAGGCGGACTCATAGGAATAGTCGCCGGAATAATACTCGCTCAGATAATCTCAAAATTTGCAGATGTCCCTGTTGCGATAAGCGGAGTTTCCGTTGCAGTTTCAGTTATCTTCTCAATGGTTGTCGGAATAATTTTCGGACTGATACCATCAGTCAAAGCGGCAAACCTTGACCCTATCGACGCACTCAGATATGAATAAAAAATTAAAAGCAGATGTTTTTACGCATCTGCTTTTTTTCTATATTGTCTTTTGTTCTTTTTTATTTCTCTTTTTAATCTGTTTCGTCATAACCGCTCTCAGCATCGTCCGGCAGGTTAACATAAATAATAACCCTGTCGCTTCCGGAAACCGGACTTCCAACTTCCGGAATGGTACTATCCACAATAGCTTCACCTTGTGCATAATCGTTTTCGTCACTGCCGGTGATACACTTAAACGTATAATTTATTCCCCTGTTTATCAGTATTGTTTCAGCATCATTCGGAGAAAGTCCGACAAGTCCCGGCATGGTTGAACGGTATATTGTAACTTCGATATGGCTGTCTGTTTTTACATTTAAGCCTGCGTAAAGATCGTTCCCGTAAACCGCAACCTGTCCGTAGTCGTTCATATCATCTGTCTGGTTTGAATACTTTACGGTAACATTTTCAAAACCACTTCCTGAAAGCAGCATCCTCACATCATTTACATTGGTGCTGACCTTCTGCGGAAGTTCAGGAAGTACCGCATATCTGTAATCTTCACGTGAATATGACGGTTTCCAGTAATCATTTATTGCATCGCAAACGCCACTTATACTGTAATATATATTTGAATCCGAATCAAGAATTATATAATCATAAGAATAAATTTCATTATAGCTCTGTGAATCCGGGATATCATCTGTAAGAGATAACCATACACGGTATTTATAAAACGTATTGCTATCTGAAAAGGGTGTCTGAAACAAATGTATTTTACAATCAGGCTTGTCCTCAACTTTGTAATTATAATAGCCGTATTCATCGGATTTGGCATTTGCTTCCTTTTCCAGTGTTTCATGCAGATTATTATTGTATTCGCTGCTCTCATCTCTTATTTCGTTATGGTTATATTCCACATTTGATTCCGTAATGTTTATGATATTTTCACGTTTTTCACCATTTCCGTCATAACCGATAATATATTCATGGTTTGTCAGAAAATCGCCTTCATACTGTATATACCGGACATACTGCCGATCACCCTCATATTCCAGAGCCTTGTCAGCAGTTCCGTTTTTCAGATCACTGTAATCATAAATGTCAAACCATGGATTATCATTCTGCGGAGCATAGGTGTAATCAGCCGTAAAGGAAACAGAATAGTATGTATGTTCAGTTTTTTCTTTATATACCATATCTGCATAATCCTGAATTTTTCTGAGAGGACATATTCGTCTGGATAACGCCGTCCATATTGTTACCCTTCCAGCGTTCCTGCGTTTCGTTATCAAACATCAGACTACCCACAAACGCAATGTTGACCGCCAGCAGAACTGCCGCAGCAGCAGGAATAAAAAAAGGTCTTTTATGAACAACTATCCTGTCCTTTGTTTCAACAGCATTCATTACACGGTTTTTCAGGGACTTGTCCTGTTTTATACTGTCAATGCTCCGGTAAAGCTCGTTTTTCTTCATTTTTTGTCGCCTCCATTTCCAGTCTGAGTTTTTGCCTTGCTCTTGTAAGCCTTGAGGTAACTCCGTTCACGCTTATTTTCAGAATATCGGCAATTTCTGCCACTGAATAGCCTTCGTAGTAGTAAAGCTGAAGAACAGTTCTGTTTTTCGGAGAAAGTTCAAATATATCTATAAGCCTTGCAGCGTCCTCGATTATACCGACCGAAAGCTCTGCTGCTTCTGCAAGACCGACAGTTTTTTTCTGCCAGAAACTTTTCTGGAAATCCTTGCAGGCATTTATTGCAACTCTTATAAGCCATGCAAGTTCCGATTTTTCATTGTCAAAATCGGGAGATTTATAAAAAAACTTTATAAATGTGTTCTGCACAGCGTCCTCTGCGTCCTGTCGGTTACCGAGCCTTAAAGCACAAATACGGTATATCGTCGGTGAATATCTGTCGTATTTTTCCGAAAATTCCTCCTTTGTAAATTTTCCTTTGTCTTTCATAATTTCCCCCCAAGTGATTTCTGAAGCATGCTTTTGAAACACTCTGTATATATAACGATCCGGAACGCAAAAATACTGCACAATTTAAAAAAATTTTTATATGTAAATTTCTATCAGTTAT
>USJI01000089.1 GCA_900554975.1 uncultured Ruminococcus sp.
CACCATCCTGAAACAGAAGACACTGGAAGAGATCGGTGCGCCGGACGGGACCACATTTATAATCCGTAATCTGTTCTTTAACACTCCGGCAAGAAAGACGATTATACATACTCCGATGCAGATAAGGGCAACAACCTTTCCGAGTTCCCCCAGACGTTTCTGCAAAGGAGTCCGGCTTTCCTCGGCATCGTTTATCATGTGCGATATTTTTCCGACCTGTGCATTTTTTCCTGTTGCGATGACAAGAGCTGCCGCATTTCCCCGTGTGATAACAGTTCCCGAATAGGCAATGCATGAACGGTTGAGGGAATTATCCCTGTCATTTTCCGAACCTTCCCTTTTGGCGACAGGTTCTGATTCGCCTGTAAGCATTGCCTCGTCTGCGAATAGTCCATTGCATCTGAGAATAACGCAGTCGGCAGGAACTTTATCTCCTGTTTCAAGCGTTACAATATCACCCGGAACAAGCTCAGCCGCAGGAATGATTCCGGCTTTTCCGTCCCGTATTACCTTTGCGGTCGGGGCGGTCATTCCGGCAAGCGCTTCGAGGGTTTTCTCTGTGCGGTATTCCTGAATGAAGCCTAAAACAGCATTTAAAAGGACTATTGCAATAATTGTCAGAGCGTCATAGATTTCACCGAGCAGGACGGATATGACAGTTGCCCCGAGAAGTATCATTACCATAACGTCCCGGAACTGTCCTGCAAAGATTTTTAGTGCACCGTTTCCCTTCTTTTCGGCAAGAGTGTTGCTTCCGCACTCCTCAAGGAGTTTTGACGCCTGTTTCTGTGTTAATCCTGTCATATGAATTCTCCTTATAAAAGATGTTGTCCTTAAATCCTATGCGGACAAATCCCGTATAAGAACAAAAAGTTTGACAGAGAGCCGTTTTAATGTTAAAATAAAATGAGCAATCATAAGAAAGGCTGATATTATGAAAATATTAGGCAAAATAAAAATATTATCTTCGGTATTATCTGTTTGCGTACTGGCATCAACAGTTTTTTTCAGTGCTGAGGGCGGATTCATGTCACTTCGGGTAAGTTCGCCGACAGCTGCAAACCGTCCTGATATGAAGTATCAGGTTGAAATACTTATCGACGGTGAGCCGCAGGAATTTATCCCGATAGGAATAGGCACGAGAGGGGACGCTGATGGCGATGATAATGTTTCTGTGCGTGATGCGGCATTCATCGCAAGGTATCTTGCATTTTCGTCCATGAATCCTGACTTTATGCCGGATTTTGCTCAGTCGCTGGGCAGAGCTATGGCAGATGCCAACAATGACGGAAAACTTAATGTGCGTGATGCGGCAATGATCGCAAGATATCTGTCCATGAAATTTTCCGATCCGGATATAGACTGGGATAATATGCAGTAACCTGCTGAAAAAAGCGACACCCTCCGGAAAGGGCATCGCCTTATAATCTGAAAATTTATTCTGACGCAAAAGGACGCTTTTTATGGGGAAAGCGTCCTCGTTTTTTGCTGTAAAATGCGTTAAGACAAAAGAAAAACCCCGGATTTACGTTATCCGGGGGAATTTAAAAAAGAGAAAATAAATATGTGTAGAACAAAAGAAAGGAGACAACAAAACGAGTGTAAAATAATCTTGTATTATTTAACACTGTTAGTATTATACACCAAAAACTGCTAATCGTCAACAAAAAAAACGGATTTTTTTGATAATTAATCTATTTTTTGGGAATTTCACCAATTATACATACCGGCAATTATACAAATTGAATGCACCTGGTGTGAAAAATGGCGTATTATGTGGAAAAATGGCATAAAAAAATAAGCGGTTAGCTATTGCTTGCCATATGACGATTCAGCAGATACAGCGTATTTTTAAGGAGAGTTTAACCAAAAGGGTATTTACAAACGGGGAAGTTTATGCTATTATAATTAGTAAAGCAGATGGCTTTTATTCAGAACCTGTCTTTTATTTTTTTTGTGAAGACGGGTTATCAGAGATAAGACAATAAATATAATTTGGGAGGAATATTACCAATGGCAAGAAAAATGAAGACCATGGATGGTAACAATGCTGCTGCATGGGTATCATATCCATTTACAGAAGTTGCTGCTATTTATCCTATCACTCCGTCATCACCAATGGCAGAAGTTACTGACCAGTGGTCTGCCAAACAGAAGAAAAATTTATTCGGACAGCCTGTTCACGTTGTTGAGATGCAGTCCGAAGCCGGTGCAGCTGGTGCTGTTCACGGTTCACTTTCAGCAGGTGCGCTGACAACAACATATACAGCTTCACAGGGTCTTCTCCTTATGATTCCTAATATGTATAAAATCGCCGGCGAACTTCTGCCTTCAGTTATCCACGTTTCCGCAAGATGCGTTTCTTCACACGCTCTTAACATCTTCGGTGACCATTCAGATATCTATGCCTGCCGTCAGACAGGATATGCTATGCTGTGTTCATCAAGCCCTCAGGAAATAATGGATCTCGGTGCAGTTGCTCATCTTGCAACACTCAAGGGACGTGTTCCGTTCATTCATTTCTTTGACGGTTTCAGAACTTCTCACGAAATCCAGAAGATTGAAACATGGGACGAGGAAGACCTCAGAGATATGCTTGATATGGCTGATGTTGAGAGATTCCGTAAACACGCTCTTAACCCTGAACACCCTGTTCTCAGAGGTACAGCCCAGAACCCTGACATATTCTTCCAGTCAAGAGAAGCAAGCAACTCATATTATGATGCTATGCCTTCTATCGTTGAAGACTATATGAACAAGGTTAACGCAAAGCTCGGCACAAACTACAAGCTGTTCAACTATTACGGTGCTCCGGACGCTGAACACGTTATTGTAGCTATGGGTTCTGTTAACGATACAATTGAAGAAACTATTGATTATCTGAATGCAAAGGGCGGCAAGTACGGTCTTGTTAAGGTAAGACTTTACAGACCTTTCGTTGCGGACAAGCTCGTTGAAGCTATTCCTGATTCAGTCAAGAGAATTTCAGTTCTCGACAGAACAAAGGAACCTGGCTCACTCGGCGAACCGCTCTTCCTTGACGTTGTTGCAGCTATCAAGGGTTCAAAGTTCAATGATGTTCCTGTATTCTCAGGAAGATACGGTCTTGGTTCAAAGGATACAACTCCTGAACAGATTATTGCCGTATTCAAGAACACAGAAAAGCCAAGATTTACTATCGGCATCACAGATGACGTTACAAATCTTTCACTCGATATTACAGAAAGTCCTGACACAGCTCCGGAAGGCACAACAGCCTGCAAATTCTGGGGACTCGGTTCAGATGGTACAGTTGGTGCAAACAAGAATTCCATCAAGATTATCGGTGACCATACTGACCTTTATGCTCAGGCTTACTTCTCATATGACTCAAAGAAATCCGGCGGTGTAACTGTTTCACACCTTCGTTTCGGTAAGACACCTATCAAGTCAACATACCTTATCAACAAGGCTGACTTCGTAGCCTGTCACAACCAGAGCTATATCAACAAGTATGATATGGTATCTGACATCAAGCCGGGCGGAACATTCCTTCTCAACACAACATGGGATATGGAAGGTCTTGAACAGCATCTCCCTGGACAGGTTAAGAGAACACTTGCTAAAAACAACATCAGGTTCTATACAATCAACGGCGTTAAGCTTGGTGAAGAAACAGGAATGGGAACAAGAATCAACACTATCCTTCAGTCCGCATTCTTCAAGCTCGCTGACATTATTCCTTTTGAGGACGCTGTTAAGTACATGAAGGCTGCTGCCGAAGCTTCTTACAGCAAGAAGGGTCAGGATGTAGTTGAAAAGAACTGGAAGGCTATTGATGCAGGTCACCAGAATGTTGTAAAGATTGATATTCCTGCTGAATGGGCAGATGCTCCTGATACACAGATGGGTATGGCTGCTGTCAAGTGTGACAATAAGGAACTTGAAGAATATGTAAACAGCATTCAGATTCCTTGCAACGCTCAGAAGGGTGATACACTTCCTGTTTCAACATTCAAGAAGGAAGTTGACGGTACATTCCCTCAGGGTTCTGCCGCATTTGAAAAGAGAGGTATCGCTGTTAAGGTTCCTGCATGGATTCCTGAAAACTGTATCCAGTGTAACCAGTGTGCTTATGTATGTCCGCACGCTGTAATCAGACCGGTTGCATTAAGCGAAGAAGAAGCTGCAAATGCTCCGGAAGGAATGAAAATGGCTGACTTCAAACCTGCCATGAACGGACTTAAGTTCGCTATGACAGTTTCAGCACTCGACTGCACAGGCTGCGGTTCATGTGCTAACGTATGCCCGGCTAAGAACAAGGCTCTTGTTATGGAATCCCTTGAATCACAGCTCGGCGAACAGGAGAAGTTCTCTTACGGTCTTACAATTGATGAAAAACCGGAAGTTGCCGCTAAATTCAAGCCGACAACAGTAAAGGGTTCACAGTTCAGACAGCCTATGCTTGAATTCTCAGGTGCGTGTGCAGGCTGCGGTGAAACACCTTACGCAAAGCTTATCACACAGCTTTTCGGTGACAGAATGTACATTGCAAACGCAACAGGCTGTTCTTCAATCTGGGGCGGCAGTGCACCTTCAACACCTTACACATACAACAAGAACGGCAAGGGCCCTGCATGGTCAAACTCACTCTTTGAGGACAACGCAGAATTCGGTTACGGTATGTTCCTCGGACAGAAAACACTCAGAGAAAGAGTTGTTGCCAAGGTTCGTGCACTTGCAGAAACAGCTGACAAGGAAGATGTAAAGGCAGCTATCGCTGAATATCTTGATACACTTGAAGACGGAAACGCAAATACTCCTGCAACAGAAAAACTTGTTGCTGCTCTTGAAGCCTGCGGATGTGACGCAGCAAAGGACATTCTCGCTTCCAAGGATTATCTGAGAAAGAAATCACAGTGGATCTTCGGTGGTGACGGCTGGGCTTATGATATCGGTTTCGGCGGTCTTGACCACGTTATCGCTTCCGGCGAGGATGTAAACATTTTCGTATTCGATACAGAAGTTTACTCAAATACAGGCGGACAGTCATCAAAGTCAACCCCTACAGGCGCAATTGCACAGTTTGCAGCAGCTGGTAAGGAAGTAAAGAAAAAGGATCTTGCAGGTATTGCAATGAGCTACGGCTATGTTTACGTTGCTCACGTTGCTATGGGTGCTGATTACAACCAGTGCATCAAGGCTATTGCAGAAGCTGAAGCTTACCACGGTCCTTCAATCATAATCGGTTATGCTCCATGTATCAACCACGGTATCAAGACAGGTATGGGTACAGCAATGGCAGAAGAAAAGAAAGCTGTTCAGGCTGGTTACTGGCACCTTTACAGATACAATCCACAGCTCAAGGCTGACAAAAAGAGCCCGTTCGTTATGGACTCAAAGGCTCCTAACACAGATGAATACAAGAACTTCCTTATGGGTGAGGTTCGTTACAATGCTCTTGCACGTCAGAATCCGGAGAGAGCTGAAAAACTCTTTGATAAGGCTCTGGCAAATGCTAATGACAGATATGATTATCTCATCAGACTTTCCAGACTTTATGGTCAGGACTGATAATTGCTGAATAAAACAATATTTAAGGGACGCTTTTACAGCGTCCCTTTTTGTTTGAT
>USJI01000090.1 GCA_900554975.1 uncultured Ruminococcus sp.
ACCATGCCCGGAGCTGTCCTGAAGGTCGGTTATACAGATGAGAGAATGTTTCTCAGAATTTCTAAATATCATCACCGGGTTCTCAAGCTGAAATGGAAGCTGCTCAATAATATTTCTATCGAGAAGGTGCCCGTGGTATATATCATCGGGCGAGCCAATACATTTATTAAGGGTTTTTATGTTTATTGTGAGTTCCAGGCTGCTGTCTGCTCCGGAGATTGCAAGAGCATTGGTTGTCATGCCAATGACAATGGGCTGTGTACGGTCGATTGTACCATTATAATATTTTTCAATCTGTTCCATGTAAGCAGTATACCTGCCTTTCAGGATTAGTTCTTGATTATCATTCATATAATTATTCCTCATCCGAAACTCTGCTTTTCGTATATCGAACCCCTTTTTTACGTGCATCTTCATAAACTGCGGCAACATCCTCCTGCAGCTCTACAGGAACAAAGCGTGCGATGGCTTCTGCGGTCAGATATGCCGCGGCTGAGGCTTGTATGCATGTCTTGGCAGACAATGCGGCAAGACGTTCTATTGACGGCTGCATTACGATCCTTAACTGTTCCCTTATGATGGCGCTTATGTAATTTATATTTGATTCTGATAAGTTTCCATTAAGCCCGGCTTCCGTGTACCGGCGCACAGTTTCCGATATTGATATATGATTTTTGTCTGATATATTTTTTAAAAGCTTATATGTTTCACTGTCAAAGGTGACGGTAATGCGCACTCTGTCCATATTCAATGTGTTCTCCCTCCGGTTATGTCTGTAGGTTAGTTTTCTATTCTTCTTTTAGGGCAAGAGCAAGCTTGTCATACATGCTGTCCTGCTGTCTTGTTGTGTATTTCATATATATAGTTGTTGTTCCAATACGTTTATGTCCCAGCCACCACTGGATATCCTTTGTGTCAAATCCATATTCGGCCAGTTCTATTGCCCGTGTATGACGGAGAACATGAAAGTGCTGTTTGCTTGCCGGAATATCGGCGCGCATGCAGTGATACTTCATGATCTTATCAAGACTTTTTCGTGACAATGCAGTGCCTTTCTGGCTTACGAAAAGGTATTCAGATTCCTTATATTGTGTATCACGGATATTCAGATAATCATTGATGGCAGCCTGCACGCGTGGGTCAATGATTCGTATTGTATTGTCATTGCCTTTTTTTAGTCTTGTGCAGTAGATACTTGATTGGAGAGTATCATAATCATCCATTTTTAAAAGACACACCTCTGTGGCTCTTAATCCGCAATATTCAGCCAGATATATAATTGCGCGGTTCCTTACCGCGTGCCGGCGCTCATCGGTGTCAACTGAACCGAACAGGCGCCCTTTTTCTTCCTGTTTAAGAAATTTAATTGTACTCAATTTATCACCTCGTAAATTTGTAAAAAGTGGACAAAATAAGCATTTTGTCCCCAAAGAAGGGAGGCACATTGAATAGGGATGGAACGAAGGGGAAAAAGAGAAAAATCAGATGGCTTTTGTCATCAGCTCTTTTCATCCTGCTAATCAGCCCATGGCTGGGCTATCTGCTGACGCAGTTTTTAAACGCTGCGGCAAGTGGTAGTATCAACCATACAATTTTAGATGTCAATTACTTTCATGCTTTATGTAGTCAAAAAAATGGAAGTACGGCAACCTTTAGTGTAGTAACAGGTGTTTTAATGTCCTGTGTGGTTGCATTGATTACCACAGACAGGACATCGAAGCTATCATCTGTCGGAATGATGAAGGTGACAGATGATATATCAATTCCGGTTTCGGCCGGAAATGGCCAGCACGGAAGTGAACGGTTTCTGACAGAAAAGGAAAAACGCGATTTGTATGCCGTTTACACACCGGGAGAAAAATTTACCAGGAAAGCAGGCCTCGTTATCAATTATGAAAAGATAGGAAGAAAGGAGCGGTTTTATTACATAAAAGATGATCTGCATTCAATGGTTATAGGAACAACCGGTGCAGGAAAAGACAGAAGGGTAATGTTAACCACGCTGTTTCTCCAGATTATGTCGGGAGTGTCGATTGCACTCTCAGACGTCAAGGGAGACATGTACTGTTATACCTCAGATTTTGCAAGAAAAAATGGATATGATGTTGCAGTGCTTGATTTAAGACAGCCGGAGAAGAGTGACAGATATAACTTTCTCCAGCCGATACTTAATGCGCTGGCTGAAGGAAATACGCCAAAGGCAATAGATGCTACCTGGGACTTGGTATCAGTGCTTGTCGGGCAACAGAAGGGAGAACCCCTCTGGTATAACGGGGAGACAGCGACGATTGCCGCAGCAATCCTCTGCGTATGCCTGGAAGCTCCGCCGGAATATCGCAACATGGCTAATGTCTATTATTTTATTGCATATATGTGTAAGTCAGATATGTATGGACAGATGCTGCTTAATGAATATCTGAATAATCTTGATGATGACCATCCTGCAAAGGGAGTGTTTGCGATGGCTCAGATCGCAGCTTCCAAGACGAGGTCATCATTTTTCACATCGGCATTAGGAACGCTTAGATTATTTACCAATCCTAATATTGCAGCTATGACATCTGTAAGCGATTTTGACTTAAAAGATATAGGCAGGGAAAAAACCATTCTGTACATGATTGTACCGGATGATAAAAAAACTCTATATCCGCTTGTTTCAATTATGGTGACACAGTTATACAGTCAGCAGATTGAATTGGCGAATGAGCATGGACAGAGACTTCCGGTAGATACGGATTATGACCTGAACGAACTTGGAAATTTCCCAACCATTCCGTGTCTTGGGAATATTCTGTCGGCTGGAAGAAGCCGTGGAATAAGGGTTAATGCTGTGATACAGGACATTCAGCAGATGGAAAAGAATTATAAAGAGGACTTCAAGAATATAAAGACTAACTGTCAGATAAAGCTGTATCTGAAGTCTGATGACCCGGATACGCTCAAGATGATTTCGGAATCTCTTGGCAATTATACAGTCAAGAGTGTAGGAGCCTCAAATAGTGTGAGCACAGACAGAACCAATGGTGGTAATTTCTCTAATTCTTCAAATCTCGGAGGTAGAAAGCTTCTTGAACCGGCTGAGGTAGGGAGAATTAATTCACCGTATGCCATATGTCTGATGACAGGTCATTACGGTGCGGTGAACAAACTTCCGGATATAAGTGAAACCTGCGTAAATAAAGAGTTCGGCATGGGCAATAGGCAGGAGAACATAGAACTTATTCAAAAAGTTGAAAAATCCAGGGAGGTCAGAGAACTTCCAAAAACAATCCCATTGTGGGGGATATGGAACACAATAAAAAATGAGCCGGATGATGGAACTCAGATAAAAAAGAAAAGAGTGTCATTCCTTAAGGGTGATGAGGAGTGACGGAAAGGATGAAGATATGATTTTGGCAAATAAAATACTGCAATCAGCGTTTTTTCAAAATTTAAAAACATTGGTTACAGATTCAAAGGAGGCACTGTTGGCATTTGAAGGAGTGTTTGTAATACTCCTGATAATCTGGCAGCTGCTTGCAATGCAGGGTGCTACGGCATCACTTGATGACAATGCAGCGCAATCAGCGACTCAGAAATATATTAAAAGAATTAAAATCATCGTTATAGTGGGTGTGATTATATTGTGTGCCACGGCATTATTTACACTGATTTTGAGTTATTTCAAATAAGGGGAATATGTATGAACATGATTCTGGCTGCTGTATGGCCGTTTAACAAAATACAGGAGTGGTTTGAAGAGGTTGTTACAAGCATAATAAATGGAATTATATTTTTGGTAGAGGAAGCCTTTGATAAAGGAAATTTGACCATGAACAGTAGAATAATGGTTCAAGCGTATGAAGCAACGCAGAAGATTTCATTAATTTTAATTATAGTTCTATCACTGAAGCACATTCTTGAAACTTACATATTGGAATTAGATGGTGATTCCGACTCGGATCCCCTGCTTGTGCTTGTGAGAAATTCTAAAGCAATGCTGGTGATAAGTGCAGGTGCACTTATCACAAATCTTCTCGTAAAATGGAGCGATAGCTTGTGCAGTTATATCACAGATTCAGTAACATACTCATTTAATGCTGCCGGGCTCGCAACTGCCCTTATTGCCAATATTAAATTCGGATGGTTCTCGTTGGTTTTCGTGATTGTTTTTGCGGTTATAGTGCTTATTTGTTGTTTGGTTGCATTGATAAGAGGCGTTGAACTGGGACTTATGAAAATCTTATTGCCTATAATGGCATGCAATCTTACGTCTATAAAACAGGATAGGTGGAATGATTTTTTTGCTTCATTTATTGTGGTCGCGTTCGGCTACATAGTACAGATGATCCTGTTTAAGCTTGCAATGACGTATGCAATTGAAGGTGATCCGCTTGCACTTTTGAAATCACTTGTATGTTTATTTTTCTTTATAAAAACACCTAACTGGCTTCAGAAGTTTGCATACAGCTCAGGCCTAAAGGACACCGCGCGGAGCGGAATGTATTTAGGAATGATGATGGGGAGACGTTTATGATTTTACTTGATGTGACGTATACATCATTCGGGCAGGATATTATGGCAGTGACCAATCAACTGGTCATTGTCATCTGCGTGGGGGTGGCTCTTAAGATAATTCAGACATTATATGCTCTGGCAGGCGAGAGTATCACAGTAGACAAGGCAAAAAATAAAATTAAGCAGCTTTTTAAGGTAATAATAATATCCGTGTCATTATTTGAGTTGACAGATACCATTGTAAATGGATATCTGCTCAGCCGGGTAGACCAGAATCAAAGCTCAATAGCTCTGGTCAATATATTCAGGTACATGGTTGTTTTATTTAAAGATCTTATAGGAGCAGCTACGGTAATGTCCGGCTCCATATCAGTGGTTTTGCTGATTATTAAACTGATGGAAATTCAGAAAGCCTCAGAGAACGATATTGCGGAGTTAAAAAAACAAGCAGTAAGAATCATTAAGATAGGAGTGCTGATAACTTTAACATTGGGAATAGTTACAATGCTGTGTGACCATCTTGGAGTCCGCTTAGGTTAGGGTAAAAAGGGTGAAAGATTATGAATGACAATGACAAAAAACTTTACATTCCGGTGAATGTACTTGAGACAAAGGATATCATCCCCGGAATCGGAGGAAAAGAGCTTGCTGCTATAGGAATTACAGCCGTTGTGGGTGTGATTATAAGCATAATAGTATATGCCGTAAATAACAATATGCTTACATGCCTTATGATTATCGCCTTTGCAGGCTCGGCTGCGTTTATTGCGGTGCGCCGCGATAATCATAACGAAAACATGATTGACAAGATATTACAGATTTACAGATATTCTAGTGCACAAAAACGGTTTGAGTACGAATATATGGGGATTAAATCACCATGGGAGGATGGACAATGAACAAAGTTATTTTGATGGGCAGATTGACAAGGGATCCGGATGTGCGTGTGACTGCCGGCGAAAAGCAGATGACTATTTCAAGATATACACTTGCAGTCGACCGCAGGAGAAAAAGTGATAACGGAGAGCAGACAGCAGATTTCATATCCTGTGTTGCATTTGACCGTTCGGCTGAGTTCGCTGAGAAGTATTTTCATCAGGGTATGAGGG
>USJI01000091.1 GCA_900554975.1 uncultured Ruminococcus sp.
CAATAATGTCAGGGAGGAATTTTTTTGCTCGGAATTAAAATTATAGGTACAGGCGGTTATCAGCCACAGAAAAAAGTTGTTAATGAGGACTTTACTAAAATCGTTGATACAAGCGACGAATGGATAAGAACAAGAACCGGTATGTCAGAGCGTTATGTTTCAAACGGCGAACCGACATGGTACATGGGCGCAATGGCTGCAAAGCAGGCAATAGAAACAGCCGGAATTTCTCCTGATGATATCGGAGTTATAATTGATACAAGTGTATCTTCTGATTACTATTCACCTTCAATGTCATGCATGATTCAGAGAGAAACAAAGGCTTTCAATGCAATGACAATTGACGTGAACTGTGCTTGTGCAGGCTGTGTTTACGCAATAGATATGGCAAAGAGATATTTACAGTCTGATGAAAGCATAAAGTATGCACTTGTGGTTGCAAATGAAAACCTTACAAAGATAACAGACTATACAGACAGAAGCACATGCGTTCTTTTTGGCGATGGTGCGGCAGCTCTTGTAATTGAGCGTGCTGATAATGCACTTTATTCAAGTTATCTCGGTGCGGACGGAACAGGTGCAAAATATCTTTTCGCACGTTCAATTCCGCCGGCAAATGCATTCATGACAGGCGAAGGCCATGTTGATGACGGATTCCCGGAATCCAATTCACATTATCTCTATCAGGACGGAAGAGAAGTTTATAAGTTCGCCACAAAGGCTCTGCCGAATGCAATTACAAAAGCAGCTGAGAAAATCGGTTTTGACTTAAACGACCTTGATGTTATCATTCCTCATCAGGCAAACGTAAGAATCATTGAAACAGCCGCAAAGAATCTGGGCATTTCAATGGATAAATTCATAGTAAATCTTGACAAACACGCCAACACTTCAAGTGCGTCTATTCCGATAGCTCTGGACGAATCAGTAAGAGCCGGCAAAATAAAGCGTGGCGACAAGGTGGGTCTTGTCGGATTCGGTGCAGGACTTACATTCGGTTCGGTTATTTTTGAGTACTGATATTAAACGACACAAAGAGAAAGGATGATTGAAATGACAACAAGAATTACAGAATTACTTGGTATAAAATATCCTGTAATACAGGGCGGAATGGCATGGATTGCTGAAAGCACTCTTGCTTCTGCTGTTTCAAATGCAGGCGGTCTCGGACTTATCGCAGGTGGTTCGGCTCCTATCGACTATCTGCGTGACCAGATAAGAAAAACAAAGGAACTGACTGACAAGCCATTCGGCGTAAACATAATGCTTATGAGCCCTAATGCGGCTGACCTTGCACAGCTTGTCATTGACGAGAAAGTTCCTGTTGTAACAACCGGTGCTGGAAATCCGGGAAAATTCATGGCGGCATGGAAAGAAGCCGGAGTTAAGGTGATTCCTGTTGTTCCTTCTGTTGCACTTGCAAAGAGAATGGAAAGATCGGGTGCTGACGCTGTTGTGGCTGAGGGTACTGAATCAGGCGGACATATCGGCGAAAACACAACAATGTGTCTTGTTCCTCAGGTTGTGGACGCTGTTGAAATTCCTGTAATTGCGGCCGGCGGTATCGCTGACGGCAGAGGAATTGCGGCTTCATTCATGCTCGGAGCAGAGGGCGTTCAGATCGGTACAAGATTCCTGGCTTCTGAGGAATGCCAGATCAGTCCTGTTTACAAGCAGCTTGTTGTTGATGCAAAGGATACAGACAACGTTGTAACAGGAAGAACAACAGGTCACCCTTGCAGAAACGTAAAGACAAAGTTTTCAAAGAAACTTGCAAGCGGCGAGATGAATGGTTCAATCACTCCGGACGAGTTCGAGGAGATAACTCTCGGCTCACTCAGAAAGGCTGTTCAGGACGGCAATCTTGAAGAAGGCTCATTCCTTTGCGGACTTATTGCAGGTATGGTAAAAGACGTAAAGCCTTGTAAGGAAATTATTGAGGAAATGGTTGCACAGGCTGAAAAGCTGCTCGGCAGATAATGATTATAAAGGACATATACAGATACCCTTATGTTTCGGGAGGCAGTGTCGCAGACAGAATGATGAAGGTGATTATTCCTGCACTTCTTCTGCTCGGAGCGGCAATGGTCTTCATGTTCATTTCCATGGGGGAGGATTCTGCGGCAAACCGCAATGCAGTTCACAAGGTGACTTCCTTTAAAACGGAAATGTCTGTTCTGGCGGTGTTTGTGATATTTCTGGCTGACGTTTTGTTTATCAGCATTGCAGGAATAATCCAGTCACGCAGACGTATGCGGAATTTTACCGTATGGGTAAACTGCGGCGAAAAGCTTTATAATATCCGTGCGGAAGTTCCGAGGGGACGTGTAAACGCTCCGGCAGCATCCATGAACAGAATAGTTTCTGCACAGCAGAGGGCAGTGAATTTTCTGAATGACGGCGAATTTCTTGAACTACTTACCGACGGCGGGGAAGAAAACGGGAATTTTACTGTAACCGATGCAGACGGAGTCAGAATACTGAAAACAGGAAAAAAGGGTATTAAAATACAGTTTAAGAACGGAATAAAAACATTCGTTTACAGCGAAATCAATGATTATGGTTCGCTGAAAGGTCTTATAGAAAAAAATCAGGATAAAACAGGAGGTAAATAAATGGCAACAGCTTTGATAACAGGTTCATCAAGAGGTATCGGTGCGGCTATCGCACTCAGACTTGCACAGGACGGTTTTGACATTGCTCTCAATGACCTTAACGAAAGTATGTTTGAGGGAAATGACATTGTTGAAAAAATCAGGGAAACAGGCGTTAAATGCGAATATTTCTGTGCTGACGTTTCAGATTACAGCCAGTGTGAGGAAATGGTCGGAAAGGTTAAGGAAACTTTCGGCGGACTTGATGTTCTTGTAAACAATGCAGGTATTACAAAGGACGGACTTATGGCGAGAATGTCCGAGGAGCAGTATGATGCTGTTATAAATGTAAACCAGAAGAGCGTTTTCAATATGATGAAACACGCAGGAAAAATTATGATGAAGCAGAGAAGCGGAAAAATCGTAAACCTTGCATCAGTTGCAGGACTTTACGGAAATCCGGGACAGATAAATTACAGTGCGTCAAAGGCGGCTATAATCGGTATGACAAAGACAGTTGCGAAGGAACTCGGTTCAAGAGGTGTAAACGTAAACGCAGTTGCTCCGGGATTTATCAAGACTCCTATGACTGACGCTCTGACAGAAGAACAGAGAAACGCTATGCTGGGACTTATCGCAATGAAGCGTTACGGACTTCCTGAGGAAATTGCCGGCGTTGTATCATTCCTTGTTTCAAAAGATGCAAGCTATGTTACAGGTCAGGTTATTGAAATTTCAGGCGGGCTTATGATGTAAAACAGAAACGAAAGGGAGCTTAGAATGAGCAGAAGAGTTGTAGTTACAGGACTTGGAACAGTTAATCCGCTTGGAAACAACGTTCATGATTCCTGGGAAAATATAAAGCAGGGCAAATGCGGAATATCAAAGATTGAAAAGTTTGACGCTTCGGATATCGGTATCCACGTTGCAGGTCAGGTAAAGGACTATGATGCACTTGCCTGCGGAAAAATGGAGAAGAAGGAACTGCGTAATATGCAGCTTTTCGCACAGTATGCGATATCGGCAACAGCAGAGGCAATAGGCGACTGCGGAACTGATTTTTCCGACATCTCACCTTTTGAAGTGGGGGTTATGATAGGTGTGGGAATCGGCGGTATCGAGTTTATCGAACAGCAGTATCAGAGAATGCTTGACAGAGGTGCGTCAAAGATTTCACCTTTCTTCGTTCCGATGATGATTGCCAATATGGCAGCAGGAGAAGTTGCCATGAAGTTCGGCTATAAGGGCGACAACTTCTGTACAACAACAGCCTGTGCGTCCGGAACACACGCTGTCGGCGAAGCATTCAGAAAGATTAAGGACGGTTATCTTACAGCGGCTGTCTGCGGCGGTACTGAAAGTGCCGTGACAAAGTTCGTTCTTGGCGGATTTTCAACAATGCACGCACTTACAAAGTCCGAAGACCCTATGGACGCTTCAAAGCCTTTTGACAAGAACAGAGATGGCTTTGTTCTCGGTGAAGGTTCAGGAATACTCATTCTTGAGGAATATGAACACGCAAAGGCAAGAGGTGCAAAGATATACGCTGAAATTGCGGGATACGGCGCAACAGGTGACGCATATCATATCACTTCACCTGACCCTGAGGGTGAAGGTGCGGCAGAGGCTATGAGAAAGGCATATACAGAAGCCGGACTCAGGGCTGAAGATGTGACATATATCAATGCACACGGAACATCAACAGGACTTAATGACAAGTATGAAACAGCGGCTATAAAGAAGGCTTTCGGAGATGCCGCAAAGAATGTAAAGATAAATTCAACAAAATCCATGACAGGACATCTTCTCGGTGCTGCCGGCGGTGTGGAAAGTGTTGTTCTGGCACTTACCATCAAGAATGACTTCATTCACCAGACTATCGGATACAAGACACCTGATGAGGAATGCGACCTGGATTACTGTACAGAAGGCAGCATAGAGATGCCTGTAACTGCCGGAATTTCAAATTCTCTCGGATTCGGCGGACACAATGCAACAATATGCATGAAAAAGGTAACAGACTAAGGAGAACATTATATGAGCGAAAATATGATTGCCTGCAATCTGTCATTTGACGATATAAACAAGCTTGCAGACAAAGTGGAAAACGGAAAGCTTTCCAAGATAAAGATAAAAAACGGCGATTGTGAAATCGTTATTGAAAAGGAATGCAAGATTGCGGCTGTTCCTGCTGCGGTACAGACTGCTGCTGTAGCTGCACCAGTTGTTTCACAGCCTGCTGCTGAGGAGGAAGCTCCGGCAGCAGAGGCAGTATCAAGCGGAAATGTAGTCAAAGCACCTATCGTGGGTACATACTACTCCGCACCTGGCCCTGACAAGCCGCCGTTTGTTGAAGTCGGCAAAAAGGTAAGCAAGGGCGACGTTATAATGATAATTGAGTCAATGAAGCTGATGAATGAGGTTCAGAGCGAATATGACGGCGTTGTGAAGGAGATTCTGGTAAATAACGGAACAGCTGTGGAATATGACCAGCCTGTTATGATAATAGAATAAGGAGAGGAAAATGGCTGTATTATATAATAAAGAGCAGATAATGGAAGTTATTCCGCACAGAGATCCGTTTCTTCTTATTGATGAGATAAACGAGGTTGAGCCGGGTGTTCGTGCGGTTGCAACAAAATATATAAAGGAAGATGATTTCTGGTTTAAGGGACACTTTCCTGAATATCCTGTAACACCGGGAGTTCTTATGATAGAAATGCTGGCACAGACAGGCTGTTTTGCAATCCTTATGCTTCCTGAAAACAAGGGCAAGCTGGGATTCTTTGCAGGAATCGACAAGGCAAAGTTTAAAAAGCAGGTTCGTCCGGGAGATGTTTTAAGGCTAGAAACAGAGATTATCAAGATGAGAGGGCCTATTGGAATCGGCAAGGCAATAGCAACAGTTGACGGTGTAAAGGCAGTAACAGCAGAAATATCATTTGCAATTAAATAAGGGGGGAGAGCCGCTGCCGG
>USJI01000092.1 GCA_900554975.1 uncultured Ruminococcus sp.
CGATACGATTGATCTGATGACAGGCATCAGAATTTCGCCGAAAGAGATAGCCAGTTCTTCCAGCTGTGATTTCAAGATGGTCATCTGACCGCCAAGGTTGTCCTGCATTGTTTCCGCCATAGAAAGCGATGTGCCGTCACAGTTCGCAATTGCAGAGGACAGCTTTTCCACGTCCTGGGGTGCGGCATTCATCAAAGCTAAAAATCCTGACATGGCGTTCTTGCCAACAAGAGCCTGTGCTGCACTTGCTTTTTCAGATTCGGACATCTGGTCAAATGCCACACGGCAGTCTGCAAGAATATCTGATAAATCACGCATAGAACCGTCAGCGTTGCTGGTTGCAATCTCCATTTCTCCAAAAGAGGAAGAACAGAATTTGACCTCGCCGGAAAGTGCGGTCATAATAGAACGCATAGAAGTACCGGACTGTGTGGACTTGATACCTGCATTCGCCATTAAGCCTAATGCCTCGGCTGTATCTTCACAGGAGAATCCCAAAGCACCTGCAATCGGAGCACAGTACTTGAAGGATTCACCAAGCATGGACACATTGGTATTGGCATTGCTTGATGCAGAAGCGAGAACATCGGCAAAATGACCGCTGTCAGCAGCAGATAATCCAAAGGCAGTAAGAGCATCTGTGACAATATCTGATGTTGTAGCTAAGTCTTCACCACTCGCAGCCGCAAGGTTCATAATACCGTCAATACCGGAAAGCATATCTCCGGTTTTCCAGCCTGCCATTGCCATATAGTTCATAGCTTCAGCAGCTTCCGATGCTGAAAACTTTGTCTTACTGCCCATTTCACGGGCCTTGTCACGAAGCTTATCCAGGTCATCACCGGCTGCACCGGATACAGCGGCAACCTTAGACATAGCAGAATCAAAGTCAGAGGCTGTCTTGACTGCTGCTGTACCTGCGGCGGCAAGTGGGGCAGTAACATGAGTGGTTAGTTTTCCTCCCACATCAGAAATCTTATCACCGACATTCTGGAGAATTTCTCCGGCTTCACCGATTTGTTTCAAAGAGTCCGATGCTTTTCCGGCTTCGGTTTCGAGATTGCGAAGTTCCTGTTCGGTTTCAATAATCTCACGCTGCAGTGCATCATACTGTTCCTGAGAGATTTCACCATTGGCAAGTGCAGTATTGGCTTGTTCTGCGGCAGTTTTCAGCGTGGTGAGTTTCTCCTTTGTAGCAGAAATGCTGTCAGCCAGCAACTTTTGTTTCTGAGAAAGCAGTTCTGTATTTTTCGGGTCAAGCTTTCCGTCTTAACTTCTGTGCTTTCCTCTGTAGTTGCAGATTCCGTGGCAGGTCGAGAGGCAGAACAACAATACATTACGTGGCGGATATGGTGCTTGTCGCCCAGAAATTCAAACATCAATGCAAACTGTGCAAGTTCTGTATCATTTCTTTCCACAAGAACACCGTTATTATCGAGGATTTCTCCCAGGATTTCCGTTGCAAATTCGGTTGTGATAAGGGCAATTTCAAGGTCACCGGTGTAGCCAGCGTTGTTGTTAATCACGTAATATACACCGTTGTCCGCAAAAAAATTCTCGGCCTCGCCGTTTGCATCAATAGATAGCGATACAGCACCGGGCAGATGCTTTGACGGTCCGTATGCAGGGACGGTTTTGTTACCGTCTGGGTCTTCACCCCATTCGGTAATCTTTGCCCAGTACACATTCTGCAAACCGAATTTAACCTTATTCTTCTTGTTTGCCATTGGTTATACCTCCGTTTCGTAAAGTACTTCATAGAGCTTTTCCAACTCAATCCATACTTCTGATTTTGTATAGTAGATTTTATGACGTTTCAGAACCTGTTCTATCTGCTTTTCCAGTTCAGAATTTTTAACGTCTGTATATAGTTCAATATCCAGCTGTTTAAAGCTGAAATACATCTGATTATCCGCAGAAAATGTATTCTCTCCGGGAGATAAAAACAGTAAAAAAGGAGGATTGGGACTCTCGCCCTCAGCAAAATGATGGTAAGCAAAAGGCAGCCCCATTTCTTCCATCATTTCTGCGATTTGTTCGTAGGTCATTTGAGCGCCTCCTCGATGAGTTTTTCAAACAGCTGCACACCGCTTTCCTCTGCAGGGGATATATGCGCTTTTCCTGCCACACGTCCGCCGCCACGCTTGGCGTGTCCCTTTTCAAGGAGATGTGCCAGCTGATATCTGTTTTTGGAATGTACAGTCATTTCAAGAGAGTGGCTATTTTCCTTTGTCTTTTTGACAGCCCAGCTTTTTGCGTAAGCACCGGTGTCCTTTGGTGCATTGGCGGAGATTTCTTTTTTTACCTCTGTGGCAGTTTTCTTTACCGCTTTTTTCATACTTTCATTTGCAAGGTCGGCGTATTCCGTCAGACCTTTCATGATTTCAGCAGCCATATTATCAATTGAAGTCATCGGGCACACCTGCCTTTCTTGTTTCACCCTCAATTTTCAGGTAATCGTTGCGGTCATAAAAGGGTATGATTCCCGTGATATCATAGACTTGGCTTCTGAAAAGAATACGGAAATTGGTGCTGTTGATGTTCAGTGATGCAGGGCTTTGACGAACGAGAAATTCAAGCTTCTGTAAGTCCGTGTGTTTCTGTAACTGTTTTCTCTTTTACCGCTTTTTTCACTGCTCTATCTACTGACCACCAAAGTTCCGTAATGTGCGGAGAGGCATCACGCCAGTCGGTAACAATTTGTTTCAGTTCAGTATCCGATAAGCCAAGAGAATCCGCACCCATAGCTTTCATTGCTCCGACAGAGCCGCCGTATCCACAGGCCAATTCCGCAACTTTTCCTTTCTGCCTCAGATGTCCGTTAACGCCGTGCTTCACAACAGGAACGCCGAACATCTTAGAGGCAGATGCACAGTAAATATCCTCACCATTTACAAAAGCGTCCATTCGCCATTGTTCATCCGCAAGCCAGGCAATGACACGAGCCTCAATTGCTGAAAAGTCAGCCACGATAAACTTCATTCCCGGTCTTGGAATAAATGCAGTACGGATCAGCTGGGAGAGTGTATCAGGCACATCGTCATAAATCATCTGAACGTCATCGAAAGAACCTGTCTTGACAAGCTCTCTTGCTTCCGTCAAGTCTTCCAGATGATTCTGAGGAAGATTTTGCAGCTGAATATTGCGTCCTGCCCAGCGACCTGTTCTTGATGCGCCATAAAAGCTGAACATTCCTCTTGCACGATGATCCCTGCAGGCTGTCTGCTTCATTGCCGTGTATTTCTTGACCGATGATTTTGACAGCTGTAAACGCATTTCAAGCACCGACTTTACAGGTTCTTCTGCTGTTTTAATGAGTTCCTTTACCTGTGCTTTTCCAAGGGAATCCGGCTTGTAGCCACGGCTTTCAAGCCAGTCAAGCAACTGATACACAGAGTTCGGATTCTCCACGCCTGTGAGCCTCTGCATTTTAGTTGCCAGTTCTTCTTTTGCCTCTGCATCAAGCCCAATTGCAGCGTCAGCCAGTTTCATGTCAACTAAGATTCCACGGTCATTGATTTCCTGGTCGAGATAAAATTCCTCCCACAGAAAATCAGGAACAGGAAAACGGCTGAGCTTCTTGTCAATTTCCATTTCAGCCTCCACATCACGCTTGTTGTACGCTTTGAAAATCTCCCATTTTTCGGGATAATCTTTTGGGCTATGAAACTGCGGAACACCGTCAATGGCGTCATATGGAGTACAAAAGAACTTGATGAGTGCCTTTCCCTCCGTCATTTTCTGCTGTTCTATGCCAAGAACTGAGCCGACTTCTGCAAGTGATGAAGGCAGTCCCAAAGTACGAGCGTGAATCATGGAACAGTGCCAGCCTTTCGGGTCCAGATAATCTCCGACAGTATCTTCAGCAATGCTGTAACTCTGAAAATACTGCGGATAATTCTCACGCAGATATTTTGACAGGCATACCCTCTCAAAGTTGACGTTGAATGCTCTCTTGATTACGTTTTCATCAGCAAGAGCAGCAAGAATATTTTCGGGAATTTCTTCGCCGTTTGCTGTATCAACCACCTGAACAGGCTGTTTTTAATATTGTTATATACCTCAGCATCGTCATAGGAGTGAAGTTTTTTTATTATTTCTGCTGTTACACCATTATCTCCCACATGGAATACTCGTGTAGTCCCATCAAGAAAGTAATAGGTATAGAATTTTCTCCTGTTGAGTGGTGTTTTTACAAATCTGCTTTGTATTAAACCGAAGGAAATACAAGAAAAATGGAGGAATAAAGATGGCAAAGCAAAAAGGTTGGACAAATTCAATTCCTGTTCAGGAGAGAACATTTCTTACCATGAGAGAGCTTGGTAGATACACTGGAATCAGCTATGATTTAGTTAAAAAGTATGTCAAGGGTGGGGAATTTGAAGATTATATTACAGTAGGAAAACAGAACAAGGTTATGGTTGATAGAATTGCTTTTGAGAATTTTCTTAAAGCGAAGAAACACATTGAAAAATAAAAATACATAAAAAAAATAGCAACTGTGATTGGCTCTCACTGTTGCTATCAAGGAAGTCAGTGTCATTGACTTCATTTGTTCTTTATTTATGCTCATATACTAGCATATTTTGGCACTGATTTCAATAGAAAATCATGGATTTATACAGAAATTTATTGAAAATTATTGAAAGGAGTGTCATTTTTTATGGCTAGAACTTACGAAGAAACAATTTATGATGCAGCAGTAGAGGCTGTTAACGATGCATTGGCACAGCCAAAGTTGCCAACACCTGATGAAATTAAAGGAAATATTTTAGATAACAGCAGGAACGCAGTTGAAATGTATAACTCAATTGCTCAGCCAAGAGCCAAATGGAAGGTTCCTACAGAGTTGGTTCCGTTCCAGGTCGCATATGTAATGTTGAGACTGCATTATGTTGCTTTGATTAATATGAGTGAAGTTGAGACGAATCCAGACCGTATGGTTCTTGGTGTATATGTGGATGAAGGTGATGATGAGGGAATCTATACAACGAATGAGACAAAGATTCGTTCAATTGCGAGACGTTATAAAAGGAGTCTCTCTCGTAAAGAATTTCAGGAGATGATGGATATTCTGCGTGAGGAAGTACCGACAGTAAAGCGTTGTGAGGAACAGAATCTGGTTCCTGTCAATAACGGAATCTTTGATTATGATACAAAGAAATTGCTGCCGTTCACGCCAGATAAGATTTTTGTCGCAAAAGCCAAAATTGATTACAATCCGAATGCAAGGAATGTAATGATTCATAATAATCTGGATGGTACAGACTGGGATGTGGAAAGCTGGATGTATGAGATTACGGATAATAACCAGGGTCTGGCAAATCTGCTGTGGCAGGTATTAGGAGCAATCATCAGACCGAACGTTCCTTGGAACAAGGCTTGTTTCATGTATTCAGAATCAGGTAACAAGGCTGACATGGAAGAATTTGCGTTTGATAACAAGATTGATTACATGATTGTATCAGAACTGTTTACGGAATATGTATTCCACGGTACGATTTCAGATG
>USJI01000093.1 GCA_900554975.1 uncultured Ruminococcus sp.
TCCCTTACTATATTTATTTTAAAATGATAGTAAAGTCAAATGGACATAAAAATTCCCGGCTGACGAATCAGACGGGAAAATAGCAATACAAATCAAAGAAGACAGCAAACGACGAAGTTTGTGCCACCGATACCATATAAATATTGCCCTCGCCCGTTCGACCCGTGACTATCTCCGTTTGCCAATCTTCTCACCTCGCATTCAATAAACTCTTTTATTATTATAATATGTCTGCGAAAAAATGTCAAGATTCAAATCAAAAACGATATTTTTATACACATAAGAGATTCAGCCAAATAAAAGGCCCATGAAAAAATCATGGGTCTTGTTTTATATTTATAAATGTATTTTGAATTACTTGCCGGTTATTGCACGTTTCAGTTCAATCAAATCAAAAACATTTATTTTGTCATCTGAATTAACATCTGAATTTTTCTCATTGATTGATGATTCCTTTTTGCAAAGCCATTTTGAAAGTGCAACAGCATCACTTACATCAACACTCTTGTCAGCATTTACATCGCCTTTAAGAACTGTATCTTCTGTCGGTTTTGTCGGTTCTGTTGCAGATGTATTGTCATATTCATAATAAAGTGTAACCGTTGAATAATTTACAACAACATCTGTACCTTTCTCCTGTTTTTCAGAATACTTCCACCAGTTCGGTTGCCACTGTGCATTCTCATCAAGAACATCTGCCGCAACTGTTTCCTTGTCTGCATTTGTGAATTCACCGTCAAATGGAACTGTTATCTCAGTTTTTCCGTTAGCAAAATTCACAGACTTGAATCCCCAGAAACTGTCACCGCCTGCCTTAGGTGAAAGAAGTGAAAAGCAAAGACCGCCACCACCGCTGTAGTATGCAGAGCCTTCTGTGGAATAGCTGTTAACGCCGAAAACAATCTTTGTGAGATGTTCCTTATCACCGAGAGGAATGAGATATGAGCCGTCTTCTGCTGTTGCAAGCTCACTTACATTATATACAGTTGTTTTTTCTGTAATATCCGGAGCTTCATAAACTGTCTTATCAGTTTTCTTGTCAGAAATTACAACGTGTGCAGCTGAAAGCGGAGGAAGTGTTACCTCTACCTTGTTTCCGCTTATATCATTCTGTACATCAATAATGCGGATATCGCTGTGGTCCTGAGATACTGCATAAACAACAGCACTCTTATAATCTGAAGAAGAACCATCAAGAGTTATAACTGCATTTTCTGATTCTGTTTTATTTTTGTTTGAGAGAACAACATCAACGTTTGAATCGTCATTGCCGTCGATAGCTGAAAATGCAGCAGATTCTGAAAGGTCATCGGATTTGGTTTCAACAAGTGTATCACCAAAAGCTGAACCTTCTCCGTCATAATTTGTATAAAGATTTATTGCTGATTCAACATAAGGGCATTCAGGAAGTGTTCCCCAGTATGTTGCGAAATAAACTTCATTTTCTGCAAAAGCACCGAGTGCCTCAACCTCTGCAATAGCAGATATAACGTTTTTACCTGTTGTTGCTTCATTTGAAATATCAGCCAGATTATATTCGGATATAGCCATTTTTGTTCCCGGATAATATTTGTCTATTGACTTTTTAATATTCGGAAGAAGCGGGAAATACTTTCCGTAATAAGGCTGGAGCCAGCTGTTTTCCACATAGCTTTCATCATAAAGGCTTCTTGCCGCCTGAAGCTTGCCGTCATCTGTTGAGCAGTCCTGAGAATAGTAATGAATATCAACTACATCAAGAAGTCTTTTGCCGGCTTTCTTTTCAGCATTTGCCATGCTTTCGAGATAATAATCAAGATACCAGTTATAATTGCCCTTTATACTTTCCCATTTTGCATCTGTATAATTTCCGTTAGTTCCTGCCATGATACATGGAAGCATACCCCACAAAGCCGGACCATAAACTTCAGCGTTAGGGTCAATCTCCTTTACAACCGATGCAAGTTCGATAGATTTTTCAATAAGTTCATCAGCTGTACATTCTTCCGGATGATTCAGAGGATGAGTATCATTCCAGAGGAAAGGTTCGTTGTCGAGGCTGTAACCCTGAATACCTGTGGAGGTTGTGGAATCACCAAGAGTTTTTACAAGATAATTTACATATTCGTCCATATAAACTGCATCATCTGTTGTATCAGGTTCAAGAAGCAGTTCTGAATTTTTTCTTGTCAGAACCTTGAGCCATCTGTCTGACGGTGCTGCTGTTGTTACTGCTCCGAGCTTGTCAGCTGCTACATAACCTGCCATTTGCAGTGTAGTTATCTTATAAGGAACATTATATTGTGCACATTCCTTTGAAAGCTGTCTTGCCGCATATCCGGCACCGTTTGTAATATCACCTATATTTGTATCAGAACTGTTCATCCAGTCCTCACCGGCATTTGACCAGTTTGTTTCCCAGTTATAACCTGTATAACGATTACCGCCCTGTCTTACTGCATTAACAGTTACATTCTTGTAGTTATTAATATTTCCATACTGGTTCATACCGTAAATATATGGGCTTATTTCCTTTTTTTCACCTGAAAGGTTAACAGAAATATTCATATTATAGCTTCCGCCGGAAGTTTCCGCAACTCCAGGAACTGACTGAACAAGACAAGCAATTGACATTATTCCGGCAATGAATCCTGCAAATTTACGATTCAGATACATTAACAATTTCCCCCTTGTAAAATTTGTCTTCGACCAGTAAATAATGCAACACCGGAATTCATACACGGAATATACCTTCCGGTATATTTTCGTCTCCGTGCTTAAATTCCAACGCATTTTCAGCAAGAGCAAGTTTACTGAAAATATTTACAAGAAAATACTGATCATAAAATTTCTCAGTTTTCATAAAGGAAAAGCATAAGTTTCCTTTTCATTTTCGTAGTATATCACAAAAACCTTGAAAATTCCTTGAAAAGTTTTTAAGTTTTAAAACATTTTTTTCTTTTTGAATATAATAATGCAGATAATTACTATCAATATGCTCAGCACAATAATGCCTGGATAACCATGTTCAAGTTCAGGCATATTGTTAAAATTCATTCCATACCAGCCTGTTATAAGTGTAAGAGGAAAAAACAAAGTAGATATGACTGTCAGAAACTGCATATTCTTGTTCTGCATCGAATCCACCTGTGACTGATATGCTTCTCGCACCTGCTGGGCATATTCCAGAAGCTGTGCAGTACGGCTCATAAGTCTGTCTGCACGGTCGGTTATTATCCCGAAATATTTCAGCTGTTTTTCTTCAAATATCTGGTTTTCGTTCTGTTCAAGCTCCGTACCCATATCCATAAGTTCGTCATAATAACTCCTCAGAATCAGAAGTTCTCGTCTGACCGGAGTTATCTCATTCTGAAAGCTGTCATCAGCACGTCCTGTCGTAATAAATTCTTCGAGTTCCATTATTTTTTTCTCATGCTGTCCGAGTATTTCAAGGTCACGATTCATAAACTGCGTCATGTAGTTATAAAGAAACCGTTCCTTTGAACCTCCCTGATGATTTATGCTTTTCCTTATCTTCATTATTATACGCTGTGAAAAATTACTGTCATCTATAATAACTATATGGCTCTGATTTACAAAGAACAATACCTTATATCTGCTTCCGAGAATGTCAAGAAGTTTTGGAATGCAAAAAGAGCCTGCTATGCATTCCTGATGTGTTTCAATCTTTGAAAAGTTGACTGATGTTATACTGAGCTCCCCGTCATATTCAATTCCGGCAAGTTTCATTGCACTGTCTGCATGTGAAGAATCTGCCAGAATAATTGCCGGTGATGGATGCTCCTGAAAATCAGAAATCTCCATATCATTTATTTTTTCTTCCAGTGAAAATATCTCCATATACTTTACCTCTGAATAACGTTTTCTTTTATTATATCTCTTTTTCTTCATTTTGTCTATTGCTTCCAAAAATAAAAGCAGACGAGCCTTTTGCCCGCCTGCCTTAAATTAGTCATATTTAATTTTTCTTATGACTCTTTGCGAGGAATTTTGCAATTGCCGCCGCATCTCTTACATCAACTTTTCCGTCACCATTGAAGTCTGCATTCTTCGGAAGCTTATCTGCTTTCCTCTGTGCCAGAAGTCTTGCAATATGTGCTGCATCACGAACATCAAGTTTACCATCACCATTTGCATCACCGAGTATTTCTGTCACCTGTGGTGTTGTAACAGAAGGTGTTGTTGTCGTTGTAATAGTCGTAGAAACTGTTGTTGATGATGTTGTTGTCGTTGTAATTGTTGTAGAAACCGTTGTTGATGATGTTGATGTTGTCGTTGTAACTGTTGTAGAAATTGTTGATGATGATGCTGGTGTAGTTGTAACTGTTGTCTTTGCAGTAGAAACCGTTGTCTTAGCCGTACTTGTAACAGTTGTCTTTGCAGTTGAAACTGTCATTGTCTTAGCCGTACTTGTAACAGTTGTCTTCGCAGTTGAAACTGTCGTTGCCTTGGCTGTGTTTGTAACAGTTGTATTTGCAGTTGAAACTGTCGTTGCCTTAGCTGTACTTGTAACAGCCGTCTTTGCAGTTGAAACCGTTGTCTTAGCCGTACTTGTAACAGCCGTCTTCGCAGTTGAAACTGTTGTTTTAGCTGTACTTGTAATAGTTGTCTTTGCAGTTGAAACTGTTGTTTTAGCTGTGCTTGTAACAGTTGTCTTTGCAGTTGAAACTGTCGTTGCCTTGGCAGTGTTTGTAACAGTCGTCTTTGCAGTTGACACTGTCGTTGCATTTGTAGTCACTTTTGTTGCACTTGCCTGAGTAGCAGCTTTAGTTGTAATAGTTGTCAGCTTTGTAATTTCTACTGATGTGCTTACTACTGAAGCAGAAGAACTGCCTGTTGTTTTTGAAGTACCGCTTGTAACTTCTGATACGGAAACAGTTGTAGTTTTCGTAGTTGTTGTAGTTGTAACAGTTGTTGCAGAAGTTGTTACCGGCTTATCAGGATTTGAATAACCGTTTTCTGTTTTGGCAACTTTCATTCCGCCTATTACAGGATATTTATCAACCCCTATTTCCTGTCCCCAGATTTCAGGAATATTGCCATCTTCATCAGCTGTCTGACCCTGTTGCAGCAGATATGCAACTGAACCCGATGCAAATTCTTCGGCTGTCATTTCCCTGACCCCTGTTCTCTCATCAACTTCACCATCAATTATATCGCTGTTATAATAACAGTTTGACAATTCCAATGAATCAGATATAGGCTCTGCTCTTCCGTTTAAATCTTTTGCAACATTTCCGGCATTAAAGCAATTCTTAATGCTGCCGTCTCTTTCATGCGGAACTATACCTGCCGTCGAAATCAATGCGTCAATATTTCCGGTATTTGAACAGTTAATGAACTCTGTCTTCATAGCTGTTCCGGCAATTCCTCCGGCAACCATTGCGTTTACAGATGCCCTGTTTTCACAGCATGATATGGTACTGTTATCTGCCTTTGCAATTATACCGCCTGCATATGAAGATGCTTCACCTGCATC
>USJI01000094.1 GCA_900554975.1 uncultured Ruminococcus sp.
AAACCCCAACCCTTTCAATATCCGGTCTCCCCGACTGAGTAATCCGTCCCATTGTAAGATGAACATTCTTAATGCCGAGTTCTGATGCAGTTTCCGGACGGTTAAGAGAAAGAATCTTTTTATATTCCTCATGACCTGAAATTATTTTTTCAGCAAGACTGCAGTATTCTTCATCGGTAAGGTCTTTTTCCCTTAAAATAACTTCAAAAGGGTCTGCATCTAAAAGTTCACGAATGCGGGCTATAAAATCATCCTGACAAAGCTTTCTGTTTGTAACGGCAATTACCATGACTTATACTCTCACATAATCTGTGAAAACAGGCTGAAGTCCGTTTTCAAACAGCTTATTGCGTACTTCATCAACACTTCTAGGATCTGAAATTTCAAACTGTTCGTCACCCTTCTGTTCATGGTCACCATGACCGCCGATTCCGACCTTTACACCTGCTGAAATTTTAGTTGCGGCAAGTCCCACAACATTATCCCTGAATCCTGCACGTTCACGGGTTGAGATAGTAATTCCTGCAAACGGCATAAATATTCTGTATGCAAGCATTACCTGCAAAAGCTGTGTTTCGTGAACGTCATTTGAATTGTTTTCCTCATTATTGATAAACGGTCTCAGACGTGGAAGAGAATAAGATATCTCTGCCCATGGATATTTCTGCTGAATAAACAGAGCATGAAGTGCAGCGGCATATGCGTCCTTTCGAAAGTCACTGAGTCCCAGAAGCGAGCCGAATGCCACGCCTCTCATTCCGCCCATAAGGGCACGTTCCTGAGCATTAAAACGGTAAGGAAATACCCTCTTCGCACCTCTGAGGTGTACCTCTTCATACTTGACAGGATTATATGTTTCCTGATAAACACTTACAAAATCTGCTCCTGCTTCTTTAAGCTTTGCATATTCATCTGAATTCATCGGATATACTTCTATACCGATTGTTGAAAAATATTTTTTTGCAAGTCTTACAGCATCTGCTATATAGTCAACTGAAGATGCTGTCTTGGATTCACCTGTCAGAAGAAGTATCTCACGAAGTCCTGTTTCGGCTATCGTTTTATATTCCTCCTCTATTTCCTCCATTGTAAGCTTTCCACGTTTGATTTTATTTGAACAGTTAAATCCGCAGTAAACGCAGTAATTCTCACAGTAATTCGCAATGTAAAGCGGCGTGAACATACAAACAGTGTTGCCGAAATGCTTTGCAGTTTCCGACTTTGCCCTTTGTGCCATCTGCTCAAGCATTGCTTCTGCCGCAGGAGAAAGCAGAATTCCCAGATCGTGAGCATCAATGCTTTCTTTGGCAAGAACGTTTCTTACATCAGCTGCTGTATAAATACTGTAATCATAATCATCAACCATAGCAAGAACCTTGTTCATAATGCTGTGGTCAATTTTTTCCATACCCTCCTGATATTCCATAGGGTCAGTTTCACGAATCTTTATCATTTTATCAGTCCTCCAAAAAACCTGTAAGCGGACTTGAAGCTTCTGCTTTATGTTCCAGAACTCGTCCCATGCCTGAAAGATATGCAAGTCTGCCTGATTCAATAGCAAGCTTGAATGCCTCTGCCATCATTCCGACATTACCAGCTGTTGCAACAGCTGTATTCGCCATAACAGCCGCACAACCCATTTCCATTGCCTCGCAAGCCTGTGACGGACGACCGATTCCTGCATCAACAATTATCGGCAGTTCTATTTCATCAACAAGAATTTTTATAAAGTCTTTTGTGCAAAGTCCCTTATTGCTTCCGATAGGAGCAGCCAAAGGCATTACAGCCGCCGCACCTGCTTTTACAAGTTCTCTTGCAGCATTGAGGTCAGGATACATATAAGGCATTACAATAAATCCCTCATCAGCAAGCATCTGTGTGGCTTTTATTGTTTCATAGTTATCCGGAAGAAGATACTTTGTATCTCTTATTACTTCAACCTTTACAAAATCACCGCAACCGAGTTCTCTTGCAAGTCTTGCTATTTTAACGGCTTCTTCAGCCTTTCTTGCACCGCTTGTATTCGGCAGTAATGTTATTCCCTCAGGAATATAGTCTATAATACTGTCACTGCTTCCGGAATCAGCTCGTCTTACAGCAATTGTTGCCATTTCAACGCCTGCCTTTTCAATAACAGTTTTTGTCATATCCATGGAAAATTTTCCCGAACCAAGAATAAAACGTGAATTAAATTCATGTCCGCCTATAACAAGTTTATCATTATTCATTTTAAAATTTCTCCTTTTTATGGCTCATCATTCTGCATTATAAGCCTTAATATCATGTTTGCTTCATGTCCTGCACAGATACTTACCCTTGGCGACATAAGGCCGTTCCCCGGTTTTGCCTCGGATTCGTTATCTCCGCAGATATAAAGATTTTTCATTATTTCTTTTGTCACAATTTTATTGGAACTTTCATATCCTGCCATTCCCGAACCGCACACCAGCTTTTTCTCTGGAAATTTCATAAGAAAGTTTTCCGTAAGCATTGCTTTTGCCTCCGGACTGTCAAATGCCTCACAGATAATATCGCAGTCGCTGAGAATATCTGCACAGTTTTCCGCAGTTATCCGCTGGTTTACAGTACAAACACTTATAAACGGATTTATTTTCTCAATCTGACTTTTCAAAGCATCTGTTTTGTTCATGCCAAGATGCTCTATATAGTAATTCTGTCTGTTGAGATTGCTGGGTTCAACGATATCGAAATCAATAAGTTTCAGATACCCGACACCGGTTCTCGCAAGCATTACTGCAATATTTGAACCGAGTCCGCCCAGACCGCAGACCGCAACCCTCGCTTTCTTTACCTTTTCATGAACCTTCGGAGTATGTCGTGCCGCCATAAGACTTTCAAGTTGTTCCCTGTCCGGCATAACACCTTTTCTGATAATGCTGACGCTGTCACCGTCACTGAGATTCATGTTTTCTGATATCTGAAAACCGTTGAGAATGACAATGCAGTCATGTGAAAAAAGTCTGTCCCTTAATTCAAAAGCACTTGTACAGGAAACCTCAGTTCCCCTTCCATTCAAAGTTATCCTCATCAGCCGCCTCCGACAAAACTTACAACTTCAATAGTGTCATCAGCTTTTACAAAAGTTTTATCGTATTCAGCTTTCGGAACTATATGGTCATTCTGCATAACAGCTATTTTTGTCAGGCTGAATCCGTTTTTTTCAAGGATCACCGCCAGTGAATCCTGTGGTTCAAAAGCTGTTTCTTTGCCATTTATCTTCATAAATACCTCCTTTTTCCTCAAAAAGACAAAAAAAGGGTTGCACCCGTGGTGGTGCACCCCTTCAATTAACATGAGACTAAAATATGAAAAATAACAATTACATTATATCAGTTATGTTGGCTTTTGTCAAGTGCTTTTTTCTGTTATATCATAGTATTGAAAAATTTTCTTAATTCAATAGCATCAAATATATTGACTTTTTCATCATGATTCATATCTGCTGCTGCAAACTGTTCATCACTCAGCTCAGACTGTTTTGTGAGATATTTATGAAGCAGCACGAGGTCAGCAAGTCTAATTTTACCGTTTTGATCCACATCACCAGCTAATTTTCGCTTTACAACTGATGTTGAAACAACGGTTGTGGTAGTTGTTGTAGTTGTGGTAGTCGCCGTAGTAGTTGTTACAACAGGAACTTCACGGCCTTCTACGATTGAATAGTATGCAGGCTTTGCTGTAAAATCTTCATTAAACAGAAGCGGACACTTTGCAGCTCTCCAGCTCTTGTCATCTGTTGTTCCCCAGAATACTACTGCTGAAACGCTGTCGGAATACTTAACGCAGAGATCCATAATCTGTTTGTAAAGTGAAGCCTGAGTTTCAAATCCGGTTTCAGATGTATCAGCTGTTGTAATGTCAAGCTCAGTTACCTGAACATCAAGTCCTGTATCGCAGAAAGCTTTCAGAGCCTTTTCATAATTTGCTGCTGTCGGGAATCTGACATCAAGGTGTGACTGCATACCGATACCGTCAATAAGACCTTTTTCCTTGAGGTCAGTTGCCATTTTTACAATTGCAGATGTTTTGGAAGGCATATACTCATTGAAGTCATTATAATAAAGCTTACAGCCTTCCGGAGCATATTTTCTTGCATATTCAAAAGCAGGTTCAATAAATGAGTTATCACCGAATATCTGAACCCATGCGGAATTGTTTGAACCATTGGCACCCTGTGAACCAGCCTTACGAGGGTTACCGTCATCAAGCCATGCTTCATTTACAACATCCCATGCATAGAAATCAACATCAGGATATTCCTTTTCAAGTGTTTCAAAAACAGTCTTGATATAGTTTTCCATTCTCTGAAGCATTATTTCTTTTGAAACCCATGCACCGTCATCTTTAAATCCTTCTTTAAAGAACCAGTCAGGTGTCTGACTGTGCCATACAAGAACGTGACCTCTTACAGGAATGTTATTGTCTCGGCAGAAATCAAGAATAGTTCTTGCTCCGGAAATGTTTATAACAGGAGTTGTTTCGCTTCCCGTAGCAATAGTTGCCTTCTGGTCAAGCAGAGCATCAGGTTTAAGCTCATTGCCCAGTGTCAGGCTGTTATAGTGCTTTTTAATGAGTTCCTGTGCGGATTTAGGAGCAAGTTCTGATGTAGTTACCGCACCGCCGATTTTAAAATTCTCTGCGAAAACATCTTTAAGCGACGAGATATCATACTGGATATCGTAAGTCGGCGCCGCTTTGATTTTAAAATTATCAACGCTGATATTTACATTTGTATCAGAGCATTCAAAATAAATAGCCGCCTTTGTAACGCCCTTCGGAACTGTAAATTTAGTATCGATGATTTCAACCCAGTCGCCATTTGAAATACCTGATGCCAGATTTCTGAAATGTCTTGTTCCTTCAGTATCAGTATATTCCATACTAACCTGAACATTTGCATACCATGGTGTTTTTACCATGGCTGAAACCATATATTCCTCACCCTGATTTACAATATCATCAACAACAAGCTGAGGTCCCTGCCAGCTTTTCTGTCTTCCGGTAAAGAGCATACACGCACCGCCGCCGTATCCGCCTGTGCTGTCAATTGCAGAACTTCCGTAACCATCTCTTCCGGTAAAGTCATTTTTGCCGTCTTCAAAATCAGCATAGTAAACAACATTTTCTGTTGTTTCGCTGTCCTCAGCAAAGACAACCGAATTTGACATAACGTTCATTGCTCCGGTCATAGGAAGTGCCGAACACAGCATAACGGAACTCATCAGACCGGCAGCAATTTTTCTGCCCAAAAACTTCTTCATAGTTAAAAACCTCCGTTCAAACATTTATACTTTATTTTACCATATAAAAAGAGAAATGTCAACCAGTTGCACAAAAATATCATTTTTGTTAATTATCAA
>USJI01000095.1 GCA_900554975.1 uncultured Ruminococcus sp.
TCAATTTCAACTGCTACTTTGAGATTGCTTCTTGCTGCTCCTGCACGCATTATTGTGCGGATAGCTTTAGCGATCCTGCCCTGTTTTCCTATAACTCTTCCCATATCATCAGGGGCAACACTCAGATGAAGAACGATAACACCTTCTTCATTCGGCTCGTCCTGTGTTATTTTAATGGAATCCTTATCGTCAACGAGGTCTTCAACAAGTGCATATAGTAGATCTTTCATGAGTTTCCTCCATAAAAAGGACTTTATGAGGCAAGAGCAAAACTCCTGCCTGAAAATGCCCTGAATGCGGATTAAAGAACACCGTTTTTCTTTAAGATTGTCTTAACAGTATCTGTAGGCTGTGCACCCTGTGAAATCCACTTCTTAGCCTTGTCAGCATCAACAGAAACAACTGTCGGTTCCTTTGTTGGATCATAGTAACCGATTTCTTCGATGAATCTGCCATCTCTTGGATATCTTGAGTCAGCAACAACTATACGATAAAAAGGAGCTTTCTTAGCACCCATTCTTCTCAGTCTGATTTTAACTGCCATTTTTTTCACCTCCGGAAAAAAGTAATTATATGTTAATGCGTTTGCATTAAAAGCGTTTACATAGGCGGTAATTTATCAAGGTTCATACCAGCAAGGCGTTTCATCATTTTTTTATTCTTTCCGCCTTTTCCGCCAAGCTGTTTCATCATTTTCTGCATCTGTTCAAACTGTCTGAGCAGTTTGTTTACATCCTCAACCTTCGTGCCGCTTCCGGCAGCGATTCTGCGTTTTCTCTGAGGATTTATAATTGAAGGCTTTGAGCGTTCAGCTTTGGTCATGGATGTAATCATAGCCTGTATTCTTACAAACTGTTTTTCATCAACATCAACGTCCTTGAGCTTATCGCCTACACCCGGAATCATGCTTATTATTGATTTTATGGAACCCATTTTCTGAATCTGGCGAAGCTGGTCAAGAAGGTCATTCATATCGAATTTGTTTTCCTGAAGCTTCTTTGCCATTTCCTCGGCATTTTTCTTGTCGATGACATCTTCAGCCTTTTCAATAAGCGTCATAACATCACCCATGCCAAGAATTCTTGAAGCCATTCTTTCAGGGTGGAAATGTTCAAATTCATCAAGCTTTTCACCGGTTCCGACAAACTTGATAGGCTTACCGGTAACTGCCAGAACTGAAAGTGCCGCACCGCCTCTTGTATCAGAATCAAGCTTGGACATCAGAACACTGTCGATACCCAGAGCATCGTCGAATGCTTTTGCAACATTAACTGCGTCCTGACCGGTCATAGCGTCAACTACGAGCATTATTTCATCAGGGTGAACAGCTTCCTTGATATTTTTCAGCTCGTCCATGAGTGCTTCATCAATATGAAGTCGTCCGGCTGTATCAAGAATAACAATGTCGTTTCCATAGTCTTTTGCGTGGGCAACAGCCTGTTTTGCAATTACAACAGGACTTATCTGTCCCATTTCAAAAACTTTTACACCGGCTTTTTCACCAACGACCTGAAGCTGATTGATAGCGGCAGGTCTGTAAATATCACAGGCTGCAAGGAGCGGTCTGTGGCCTTCCTTTTTGAAGTGCTTGGCAAGTTTTGCCGAATGTGTTGTTTTACCTGAACCCTGAAGACCACACATCATTATAATACACGGCCCTTTTGACGGCATATTTATACGGGCATTTGATTCACCCATCAGTTCACAGAGTTCATCTCTTACTATTTTAATAACCTGCTGTGCAGGAGTAAGGCTTTCCAAAACTTCTTTGCCGACAGCCTTTTCAGAAACTTTGGCAACGAAATCCTTTACTACTTTATAGCTTACGTCAGCTTCGAGAAGAGCAAGTCTGACCTCTCTCATAGCGTCCTTGATATCGGATTCGGTAAGTTTTCCTCTTGATTTGAGTTTTCTGAACACGTTATTGAGTTTTTCGGATAAACCTTCAAAGGCCATTTTGTTCTCTCCCTCCTGAATCAGAAAATTTCACGGTTCTGAAGTGCAATATCTCTGATTTTTCTTAATTTCTCTTTTACAATGCTGTTTTGCTCAAGTTCTTCTGATTCATCAGCTAAAGCTGCAATGAGATCCGAGTTTTCCCTTGTCCTGAGAATTCTTTCGGCAAAGCCAAGCTTGTTTTCAAGTTCGCTCAGGGACTGCTCACTGCGTTTTATACTGTCACGAACTGCCTGACGTGTAATGCCGCCGCTTTCAGCAATCTCGCCAAGGGAAAGATCTTCCCAGTAATAAAGCTCCATTACATCACGCTGTTTGTCAGTCAGCATATTTTCGTATACTTCCAGAAGAAGTGCAAAATCCATATTTTTTGCCATTTTTTATCACTCCTAACGGGTGTAAAGGCAAAGTACTTTACACATTATAGCATGACTTTTGCCTGTTGTCAAGGGGTAATGAGAAAAATGTTGGGCGATTTCCTGTCATACATTTAAAAAATGTAAAAATAGGATAATGTTATTATTAATTGCCCGTTAAAAATTCAGTGTTTTGCAAAAAAATTTCATTGGCTATTGAAAATACTTCCTTTTTGTAGTATAATAATCTATGTAAAATCTCCTGCGTGGCGGGAATGAAATTTACTTAAATGGGATTGGAGAAGAATAATGACAGAGAAACCGGATATCAAAAAAATCAAGGAAAGTTTCCTTGAAAAGCTTAAACTTCAGTTTAATGTTACACCTGATGAGGCTTCAGACAAGCAGATTTATCAGGTTTTATCATCAATTGTTGTTGAAATTTTAAAGACAAAACGTCAGAAATTTATTAACAGAGTACACTCAGAAGGCAAGAAGCAGGTTTACTACCTCTCTATGGAATTCCTTATGGGTCGTTCACTCAAAACAAGTCTTTACAACCTTGAAATTGTAAAGGACGTTGAAAAAATGCTTAAAGAATATGATATCAAGCTTGACAATATTTATGAGAATGAGCCTGATGCCGGTCTTGGAAACGGCGGTCTTGGTCGTCTTGCAGCCTGCTATCTTGACGCTCTTGCAACTCAGGCATATCCTGCTATGGGTTATTCAATCTGCTATGAATATGGTATCTTCAAGCAGAAACTTGAAGACGGCTGGCAGACAGAGCTTCCTGACAACTGGCTTCCGGGCGGTTCCGTATGGCTTGACCCTCGTCCGGAACTTGCAATAGATATTCACTTTGAAGGTGAACTGCATGAATACTGGGATAATCAGTATCACCAGATTTCACACGTTAACTATTCAACAGTACACGCTATTCCTTATGATATGTATGTTTCAGGTCATGACAGCGTGGGCGTTTCTGTTTTAAGACTCTGGACAGCCAAGGCACCAAGCTTTGATATGTCTATGTTCAACCAGGGCGACTATGAAAAGGCTCTCGGACAGAATGCAGCTGCAAATGCTATTTCAAAGGTACTTTACCCGAACGATAATCATCTTGAAGGTAAGTCACTCAGACTTCGTCAGCAGTATTTCCTTTGTGCAGCATCTATCGGCGATATCGTAAACAATCATATGTCCGTTTACGGAACACTTGACAACTTCCATGAAAAAGTTGCTATTCATATCAATGATACTCATCCGACACTTGCTATTCCGGAACTTATGAGAGTTCTTCTTGATGACTGCGGATATACATGGGACAAGGCATGGCACATTGTTACAAATACATTTGCTTATACAAACCACACTGTTATGGCAGAAGCTCTTGAAAAGTGGGATGTAAACCTTGTTAAGAGAATTATTCCGAGAATCTTTACAATTATTGTTGAGATAAACAACCGTTACTGTGCAGGACTTATGGAACGCAACAACGGTGACAGTGCAAAGACAACAAGTATGTCAATTATCAAGGATAACCAGATTCATATGGCTACTCTTTGTGTAGTTGCTTCACACAGCATCAACGGCGTTTCAAAGCTTCATTCTGAAATTATCAAGCAGTCTGTATTCCATGATGAATATATGGATACACCAAGAAAGTTCAAGAACGTTACAAACGGTATTGCTTACAGAAGATGGCTTTATCAGTCCAACCCTGGACTTACACAGCTCCTCAAGGACAAGATAGGCGACAAGTTCCTTCATGACGGAAGCGAACTCAAGAAGCTCAGCGTATTTGCAAATGATACGGCAGTTCTCGACAGACTTGCAAAGATAAAGCGTGAAAATAAGGAACGTTTTGCAAAGTTTGTAAAGAACAACAGCAAGATTGATATAAATATTGACAGTATCTTCGATGTACAGGTAAAGAGACTTCATGAGTATAAGCGTCAGCACCTGAATGTTATGAACATTCTTGCTGATTATGACTATCTGCTTCAGAATCCGGACGCTGATTTTGCTCCTAAGACATATATCTTTGCTGCAAAGGCTGCTCCTGGATATTACCTTGCAAAACAGATTATCAAGCTTATCTGGGCTATTTCTGAGGAAATCAGAAAGAATCCTAAGATCAGCCAGAAGCTTTCTGTTTACTTCCTCGAAGATTACAGAGTTACTCTTTCTGAACTTCTTATGCCAGCCAGCGATATTTCTGAACAGATTTCACTTGCCGGAACAGAGGCTTCAGGTACAGGTAACATGAAGCTCATGCTTAATGGTGCAATCACTCTCGGTACACTTGACGGTGCAAACATCGAGATCAAGGACGCTGTAGGTGATGACAATATCTTTATCTTCGGTATGAAGACTGAAGAAGTCAATGATCTTAAAAGACAGGGTTATAATCCTTGCCATTACTATGAATCAAATCCTGTTATCAAGAACTGCATAGACAGAATGTATCACGGAATCAATGGCTGCACATTCAACGAAGTTGCAAATTCACTCAAGGACAGCGACCCTTACATGGTTCTTGCTGACTTTGATTCATACAGAAAGATTCAGGCTTATTCTTCTGAATGCTACAAGGATCAGAAGAAGTGGACTCAGATGTCTCTTAATAATATTGCCGGTGCGGGCATTTTCTCAGCTGACAGAGCTGTAACTGAATACGCAAAAGATATTTGGGGACTTTAATTCTTTATAGTAAATTATGATTCAGTATAAGACCCGATAATTTTGTCGGGTCTTTATTGATTTTAAACCAAGTCAACAGAGGAGCGAAATTATGAAAAAGATTTTTGATAGCTGGAACATAAAGTATAAAAAACCTTTTGGTGCTATCAAAAGGGGAGAAGCCTGTGAATTCCGTATAAGACTTCCGAAAAATACGGTTCTTGATTTCCCGCCTGTTCCGGTTCTGGTTGTGTTCAGAACAGGATTTAAGGAAACCTTTCTTTCAATGAATCTTGAATCGGAAGAAAATGAATATAATGTAT
>USJI01000096.1 GCA_900554975.1 uncultured Ruminococcus sp.
AGCCACTCGTCGCATGTGGGAAAGTCTATGCCATCGTTTATTGAGATGATGCGGACACCGGCGTCTCTCAGATCCTCAAGCTCAGCCAGCCCACGGCTGTTTCGCCTGGAAAAACGTGAGAAGTCCTTGATGATAAGTATGGTGTATTTGCCGCTCATTAGCCCTCTGCGCATGTACTGATAACCCTCACGCTGCTCAAAGGTGTAGCCTGAGCGGTCACGATCCTCAAAATATTCGATATCATCATCGGGAAATTTCTGGGCGGCATATGCCGAAATAATGCTCTTCTGGTTTTCGATAGAAGTATTGTCCTTGCCTATCTCCTCATCAACGGAAATACGTAAGTAGGCTGCTATTGCCATTTTAACACGTCCTTTCAATATATATTATCATGCTGACGGTATTGGGGTCAACAGGAAAAAAATAGGGGCATCAGCTGTTGGCTGATACCCCTATTCGTCATGAAGGCATAACAGGGCTAAGGTGGCTCATGACCAGAGCTACAGTGGTGTCATCGGGCTTCTTTGTGCCGGAGATGAATACCGTAACATCATAGTTCTTTTGCTTGCAGCCGGAGTAGATATCTTTCAGCATCATTCCTACAAGCTCACTGCCTGCTTCGCTTTGAGTCAGCCACACGTCTGTTGTGCGGTCCATTTCATTTACATTTACATTCATTTTGATTTCCTCCTTTTGAATAATATTGACAGGATCTTTTGGTTTAAACCCCTTTAGATGAGTGCTCATAAATATAATATATAGTTGAAAATGCGAGAAATACGGCAGCTTATACCGTAAAAGACATTTTTACGGTATAAGCTGCATCTTACAGACTTTTCAGCTGGATTTTTGTCTATGCCTCAGATGCCCGATATTTCTAGCTTTCAGGCGGTGTAACGACAAAAAGACATTTTTTCGGATAGAAGTATAGGTCCTCTGTTGTTGTATTTCGTTGCTTGTTTAATTTCACAATACTTGTCAGCCAGTTGATCTTCAAACTTTCTATCAAAATAATGATAGTCTGTGACGAAAAGTCTGCAAATTGCGAAGTATCCTTGTGATATTACTTGCTCAAAGTCAAGCGCAACAGCAGCTTCTGCAGAAAAGCCATAGTCATCAATAATATATTTATGATCATACGGATCTTCTCTTATGAAAGCTAATTGACTTTCCTTATACAGCAATGCCTGCTGCGCTGAGTGCTGCCGAAACAAGTTTTGATACAATAGGGTTCATAATATTTCTCCTTCCTGACTGACAGGTACTGCAATTTATCGCACAAAAGCGCATAAAAATTGCGGTACGAATAATGTAAAACTTCCTGAGATGCCTGTATTCACAGGCGCTTTGGCTAAGATGACATAAGTTCGACCTCCTTTTTAAAAGATTTGGTTTTATGATAAAATACGTGCTTTTTGCATGGGAAAGCATCATTTCTGCCATGCTTTCCAACATAAACAAAAATGCCCTGTGTGACCGTATATGGCGGTAAACACAGGGCATAAGCATGTATATCAAGTATATAATATATAATTATTTTTCGTTAAAATACGGTAAATTGCGACAGCTGGCGATAATTTGCGACAATACGTTAAGGCGAGTATCATCGCCTGAAAATATGAAGGGGTTGATAATATGTACTTTAATACAAACGACAAATACATTACTCCCGAAGAGGTTGCCGATGAGCTTGGTCTGTCTCTTACTACTGTTTACAATCTGCTGAGAAAAGGTCAGCTGCCGGGGATAAAGGTGGGGAGAAAGTGGTTTATTCTTAGGGAGAAGATTGAGAGAATTTGTTAAAATCTGCGCATTATCAGAGTTTATACAAATGGCTGTTGCGGCACGAGCGCTGCAACAGCCATGTTTTATGGCATTGACATATATCTGTGCTTTCATGCTTTTTTTATGATTTATTTTACAAAATGATCTGACCTTTATCGATCATTGAATTCTCTGAACGCCTTCTGGCGTGTAATTACACATTCCGCTATTCTGTCAGCAATAATTCCTTTGTCACGCTCGGCATAATATTCCAGCATGGGTGCAATTATCTGCTTTATCTGTGTTTTTGTAAATTGTGGGATACGAAGCTGCTTTCCGAATAAAGCTGCTCAGTATCGTTAGTGCCTTTAGGAAAATACAAGCAACTTATCTGTATAGACCACCTATATGATTTGCAATATTTATAATAAATTAACAAATATTTTCTTGTATTGTGCTATAATAAAGAAAATATTTGCTTTATTTTACAAAAAGGTGGGGTTGATTTGAATACGGGAAATGTAAAAAAGACATATTGGGGCGGTATGTTAACATTGCTTATGTTATTTGCAATGATAATGCTTTGCTGCCTGACTGACAACAGTGTATATGCAATGACGGGCGTTTCATCGGGTGATCTGTATGCCGACAAGTCCTCAGTCACGATGAACGTTGCGGAACATTCCTACATAACAGTTATTGACACAAGCAACAGATTTAACGGAAGCAATGGTGAGCTTGCCGTTTCATCAACAAACAGCAGCATAGTGTATATCAAAAGTAAGGATTTCAGCAATTCGTCCTACAGTGATGACCTGAAGCAAAGCTATAATAATATGTATCTGATAAAAATTCAGGCTTTGGCTGAGGGAGAGGCAAGTATTCGCATAAGAAACAGCTATGGCAATATGCTGACTGTCCCTGTCAAGGTTGACAAAATGAAGAGAACAGCGGTTTTCGGAGACTCAGAAACTTTAAAATTCACCTATAAAGATGAAATGTGGTCTCCGTCACCCAATATGCTTACTTTTGATATCGGCGGTATGATATCTTATGAAGTGGATTATACTGATGAAGCGCTGATGGCAAAGCTCAGTTCCGATACATTTGACCTTCATATCAACGATATTGAGTTCAGCGCTCCCGATGGACTTTCATTTAGTGAGGATTCATCGACAAAGACATATTATATCGTGCCGCAAAGCGATATTGTCGTAAATCTCAATGACAAATTCACCGTTTCAGTGCCTGTGTTTGCCGAATCGGATTACGCTGCGGAGAAATATGCAAGTACTGCCGCAATTACCGTTACCGCACATACTGATGCGGGAACCTTTTCTCATAGCTATGGGGTCAATATATTTGATGACCGAAAGCGTGGCAGTGTAAATCCTGACCCTGACGCATATTCGGGAAAATGTATAGTAGTGACCGCATCAAGCATAAATTCGACTAAGGATCTGGTAGTTTCCGAAGGCGAAGATGTGGTGGTAAAGGGCGATGTGAGCTGCAACAATCTTTATGTTAATGGCGGAACCCTTACCATATGCTCCAAGTCAACACTTAATGTTATCGGAAGTGCTATTGTTTCAGGCGGAAGCACCAACTGGCTCAATCCTATTTCTACGGATAAGTGCGGCGGTGTTCTTGAAGTAAACGGCAAGCTCAAAGTGGGCAATGATCTGACAGTATCTGAACCTTGCGGAATACTCAATATGAGAAATTCGGGCTGTTCAGTCACTGTTATGAACAATTTCCTTATTACTACAAATTCAACAACCTATACCTGTACTCTGACTGAGGGTACACTCAGCGTAGGCGGAAAATTTGAAGCATCAGGAAAATACAGCGGCAATTTCAAAGCATCTCAAAATCATCTGACCGTGCTCTCAGGCAATTCTTTTGATGTTGTAATGGATAAGTCCGATTCTCACTTTAATCATCTGGCTCTTTCAGATGAAGCTTATTCAAGCTTTACTTCCAGTACGGAAAAGGAGCTTTATTCCGCAAATATCAAGGGCAGATTCTATAAGCTCTCCGATAAAAACAGCGATCTTACAAAATATCTCTCGGATAACAATCCCGTCCTGAGACAGCTTGATGAGACATATAACAATTACATGGGCAAATCAGATTTTAAGGACAATATGTCGTCTCTTAAAAAATATGTTTCTTCCGAATTTTTTGACAAAATAGTTGCTGATACTATGTTTTTCTGCGATATGGAAAACATGGCGATCGCAACAAACAGCAGTGAATCAGGTCTTAATTTTGCACAGTGGTTTACAGATATCAGCTTCGTGGCTTATTTTAATAACGGAAATACCGTCCTTGAAATGAATGCTCCCAATGAGCCAACGGTATATGTTTGCGTTGCATGGCTGGGTCAGAGCATTGGTTCCAAGAAATCTACTGTCAGTGCATCACTTTTCAATGTCCGTTATATCGTTGATTGCGGCAATGACAAGTATATAACAGGTGATCGTGTATGCACACTGTCATTCAAGGATCTTGATAATCTCGGCAACAGTTTGGTGGAGATATACAAGGATACCACAAACACCAACGGTACCATTGACGATTATCTGACATGGTTCAAAAAATATGTTCTTGCGTCCTACAGCGATATGAACACTATTTTCAACGCCGCTACAGGTACAAACGGAAAGCTTGATCTTACTGATATAAACGTTCTTACCAATCTTACGCAGAAAACCTATAAGGCAGTTAAAAACAAGAATCTCGGCAGCTTTGCAATAAAAAGTCCTGCTGATGTTTCCAAGCTTCCAAAGAAGATAACCACATTCTTATCGTCCGATAAATCCGCATGGGATATCGCTACTCTGATCTCCTGCCCTGTTAACGTTGTTGTAAAGGACTCCACAGGAGCTGTGGTGGCTTATGTTTCCGATAATCAGGTAAAGGTCACATCAGATGAGGCTGATATAAGCGTTATAAACGGAGATCAGAAATACATTCGTTTTGGCTCCATCGATGACTATACTCTGGAGCTTACGGGCACCGATTCCGGAACCATGAGCTATTATGTGTATGAGTGTGACAGTGATGAGATAAACAGGACATTCTGTGCCGACAATATCCCTCTCACAGATGGAATCAAATATACAGGCAAGGTGGACAGTATTACCGACTGTTCGGCAGATGATTTTTCCCTTACAGATGATGATGGCGAAAAATATAAGCCTTCTTCCGACGGCAGCTCTTCCGAACCCGAAACAGACTATACTCAATTCAGCTATACAATAAGCAATGGAGAAGTTGAAATAACAGGATGCAGATTGGGACATGATACTGTTATAAAAATCCCAAGCAAAATAAAGGGGTATCCTGTGACTTCTATAGGTTATAAAGCTTTTTCCGACTGTACAATACTAACAAGCATAACCATACCGGATAGTGTAACTTCTATAGGCAGGTTTGCCTTTTGCTTCTGCACCAATCTCGAAACG